>JAFUFG010000160.1 GCA_017470045.1 Bacilli bacterium
AAGGATATTATTCGTGATAATGCGAAGAATACAATAAAAGAACTAAAACGCATGGGAAAGAATATTGTTTTATTATCTGGGGATAATGAGAAAACCGCTAATATTATTGCGAAAGAGTTATCTATTGATCATGTTATTGCGAATGTTTTACCAAAAGAAAAAGAAAAAGTTATTCAAGATTATATTCAAGATGGTCATTATGTTATGATGGTTGGAGATGGTATAAATGATGCTCCTTCTTTGGCTAGTAGTAATATTGGAGTATCTATTAATGGTGGTACGGATATTGCAGGGGATTCTGCGGATGTCATTTTAATGCAAGATGATTTATCGAAGATTCCTTCTTTCTTAAGAATTAGTAAGAAGACTGTAAAAATTATAAAAGAAAACTTATTCTGGGCATTTTTCTATAATCTTTTAATGATTCCAGTAGCAATTGGATTATTGAAACCATTTGGTATTTCGATTCATCCTATGCTTGCTAGTATTTCGATGACGATAAGTAGTCTTTGTGTTGTGTTTAACTCTTTACGTTTGAAGAGAAATTCTAAGTAGAGGTGATTTAATGATTTCTTTAAAAAGTAAAACTCTTCGTGACTATTATGGGGAAAATCCTGATGAGTATTCTTTAAAATTTATTCATTACAATGTAGATATTGATAGAGATGGTGCAGAAGAGTATTTAAAGATATCAGAGGACTTACAAACAATTTATCATTTTGATAAAAAAGCTTTCCTTCTATATTTTTCTGATGTAGATAATTATCACAAAATGATTGATCATTTGGATATTCATAATCTATATGACGAGAAAATATATTTACGTATTTCTAGTGAAGAAGACTACAATCATTTGAGACAAATAGATGGATTCAAAAGAGTAAAAGCTATTGTTTCTTTAGAAGATTTGGAAAAATTTTCTATTACGGATATAAACCTTGTCGTACAGATTGATAAGGTAAAGGAATTACCTCTTACTAAATTGAATCAATTATTAGATACTTATCCTATAAAAGAAGTCTTATTAGGACAAATTCCGTATTTGGATCATGAAGATTCTTATTTGTATGACATAATGTCTAAGATGTATCATATAGATTCTTCTAAAAAAATGGAATTAGAAAAAATGAATAAAATTACGAATGATCTATATTCTATTCATGATTATGTGGCTATCATGAGGCAATTTCAAAATGATCTCAATCAATTCCATATTCAAGATTCTGTTGATGGCTTTTATAAAATTTTTGATTTTATTGCGAATGAGGTATCTTATGACGATGATGGAGTGAAAGAAACAAGTATTGATAATCAGAATTTAATTGGACCTGTTTTTCATAAAAAAGGTGTTTGTGAAAGTTATTCCAAATATTTACAACAAATGTTAAGTTTAATTGATATTGATTCTATTATTGTTCAAGGTGGAGGAATGAAAGAAGAGGGAGGACATGATTGGAATCAAGTGTTTATGAATGGAAAATGGTATAATGCAGATGTAACTGCTGCATCTTATAGTATTCATCATAACGAAGAAGTAAAAACATGTTTGGTAAAAGATAGTGCATTGTTATATAAAACGAATACATCTATTTCTCATATTTGTGATGAGGATTTTATGGATTGTTCGAAAAAGAGATAGATATTAAGAGGTGTTATTAATGAGTGAATTATTTGATGTTTTAACGAAAGATGGAGATTTTGCGAATACGATTGCTAGTAGAGAAGAATGTCATAAAAAAGGATTATGGCATAAAGCAGTTGTTGTTTTTATCATTAGTGAAGATAATGAGAGAGTATTGTTACAAAGAAGAAGTGCAAATAAAAAATTATGGCCAAATCTATGGGATATTACTGCAGGTGGACATGTTCTATCTGGTGAATTAGGTTATCAAGCTGTAATCCGAGAAACAAAAGAAGAAATCGGATTAACGATTGATAAAGGATCTTTAGAGTTTATTGGTTCTACGATTTTTGAGAATCTTTCTAATGATATTATTAATCGACATTTTAATGAGTATTATGTTGTTCATAAAGATGTCAATTTAAAGGATATTGTTTTACAAGAAGAGGAAGTACAAGATATTCGATGGTTTACGAAACAAGAAATTATTGATCGAGTAAAAAATAATTACGAAGATTTAACGGATAAAGTAAGTTGCTGGAATTATTTAATCAAGTACTTTGAATTAACGAAGTAGTTTTTGGTAGATTTTTACAAAATCTGCCTTTTTTGTGGTATAATTTGAGTGATTTGACGAGATGAGGTGAATTCTATGAATGAAATAAAAACCCCAGAAGAGTTATTACATTTTATGTCAAATAATATTAACTATGGTTATCTAGGAAAAAATGGACGTGTGTACCATTATGATGATGTTGATTTTAATTCAGATTGGTTTGAACAATATATATTAGAAAGTCCAGAAGAGCTTTTTAAAAACTTATATGGTAATTGTTGGGATCAAGTGGAATTTGAAAGAGATTGGTTTTTGAAAAATGGGTATACTATAGAAACGATTTATGAAATGGTACAATTAGATTATGATAATGAATATCCGACTCATTCTTTTCTAATATATAAAGATAGAGATGGGGATTGGTGTTGGTTTGAAAATTCTGATTTTAATAATAGAGGTATACATAAATTCTCTTCTTATGAGGAACTATTAAATTATCAATATAAGAAATATATTGAATTCTTAAAAACATTTAAAATAACAAAAGAAGAAATTAAAAAAATAATTGTAACAAAATTTGATAAACCTAAAGAAGGTATTACTGCAAAAGAATATTTAGAACATGTTACTGATTCTAGACTTCTATTTTTTTCTGAATAATTTAACGAAGTTGATTTGAATGGATGAACAGACTAATATTAACTGGTTGATTACGACACAGTAACTCATATAAAAAGAGGTGTTTTTATGATAATATTTATTGGATGCTCTAGTTCAAATAATGTTGATGAGTTATATTTAAAAGAAACTGAAAAACTTGCACAACTTTTATGTAATCATAACTGTAGTCTAATGTTTGGCTCATCTGAAGATGGTATGATGGGAACTATATATAAAATATTTAAAAAAAATAAATGTAAAATAATATCTGTATTACCAAAAGAAAATTATGGTATGCTTTCAGAAGTTGATGCTGATGAAAAAATATATGTTAAACAAACTAGTGATCAATTGAAGTATCTTGTTAACAATGGAGATATGACAATAATATTACCTGGTAGTTTTGGAACGCTTTCAGAATTAATGACATCTATACAATGTAAAAAACTTGGAGAACATAATAAACCAATCATAATATATAACATTAATGGTTTTTATGATAAAATATTGGAACAGTTTCAGCAATTTAAAAATGAAAATTTTGATTTATACAATCAGGGTGAATTGTATAAAGTTATTAATAACTATAATGAAATAGAAAAATATTTAACAAAAGGAGTTGATCCAAATGAATGAAAATAAAACTAATATAAACTGTTTGGCAAAGAAATTAACAATCAAATTGTTAAAAAACATATAAAATAAGGGAATGAGCAAAGAAAAGTTTTTACATCTTTTTGTATAAAAAAGGGTAATTATATATAGATTTTAAAAATAAGTACTAAAAATAGTGCTTTTTTTGTGTTCATTTTTATAGGTGGTGTTGAGGGGTCAATACCATTAATAATTCTTTATTTTATATATAATAATTATGTTATAATATAAGTAGGAAATATTAAAAGGAGGGTTTGAATGGAAAAGGATTTACAAATTACTACACATGACTTTTTAATTTATAGAGATGATGAAAACAATGTAAAAGTAAATGTATTATTAATTAATAAAGATATATGGTTAACTCAGAATAAAATAGCAGAGTTATTTGGAGTTGCTAGGAGTACTATAACAGAACATATTAATAATATTTTGGATTCAGGTGAGTTAAAAGAAGAGACTTCTGTCGGTTTTTCCAACGAAAGTTCTGGTGGAAGAAAACCTAAGATATATAATCTTGATATGATTATTGCTGTTGGATATAGAGTAAATTCTAAGAAAGCAACTAATTTTAGAATATGGGCAACAAAAGTATTAAAAGAATATCTTATTACTGGAGTTGTAATGGATGATGAAAGATTAAAAAATCCTAATTATATATTTGGAGAAGATTATTTTGAAAGAACTTTAGAAAGAATTAGAAATATTCGTTCTAGTGAAAGAAGATTTTATCAAAAAATAACTGATATATATTCTACTAGTGTTGATTATGATAAAAATTCTGAAACAACAAAAGAATTTTTTAAAACAGTACAAAATAAATTACATTATGCTGTGACCGGTAATACTGCTGCAGAAATTATTTATAGTAGAGTAGATTCTGAAAAAGAACATATGGGCTTAACTAATTGGAAGGAATGTCCTGATGGACCTATCTATAGGTATGATGTAGATGTTGCAAAGAATTATTTAAATGAAAAAGAATTAAAAGATTTAAATAGAATCGTTACAATGTACTTAGATTATGCTGAGTACCAAGCTGAAAATCACAATGCAATGACTATGGATGATTGGGTAGAAAGATTAAATGCATTTTTACAATTTAATGGAAAAGAAATATTACAAAATGCTGGTAAGATATCTCAAAAAGTAGCTCAAGAACTTGCTTATAAAGAATATGACAAATATAGATTAAAACAAGATCAATTATATGTTTCAGATTTTGATAAGTTTATAGAAGAAGTAAAATTATTAGAAAATGCAGAAAAAAAATAGGAATTCCAAGGATACTTCCTGTTTTTTTATGTTGTTTTTTGTTAGACTATTACTATACGGAGGTTAATATGAATCAGAAAAAGATAGGTAAATTTATTCAAGAAAGAAGAAAATTAAAAGAATTAACTCAAGTAGAACTTGCAGAAAAATTAGGAGTTAGTAATCGTACTATTTCAAGTTGGGAAAATGGTAATAGTTTACCGGATTATTCTATGTTTCAAGGTTTATGTAATGAGTTAGATATTTCAATTGTAGAGTTATTAAATGGTGAAATAATTGAAACAGAGGATTTCAAAATTAAAACAGATGATGCAATAAAAAATACTATTGAGTATTCTAATATAACAATAAAGAAAAGTAGAATAAAGAATATTATTTCAACATTACTCATTGTTATTATTTTATCTATAGGATTTTTCTTTGGG
>JAFUFG010000161.1 GCA_017470045.1 Bacilli bacterium
ATTATCATGTAGGAAAAGAAAAATACATTACAAAAGCAGATTATAATAGAGATTACACAACTGATAATATGAGAGAACAAGGATATCTTGCATTATCAAAAGATATTGATAGTGGAGTATTGCTTGTAGTAATTAATCAAGTAACTGGTGATATTAAGAAAGAGTTTAAATTTAAAACTCTAACAAAAATAGAAGACTTTGATATCGAAGGTACAAAATATTATGATGTATATGCAGATGATGATATTATTCATTTAAAAACAGATTTTGAAGTCTTACAAAATACAAATACCAATACAGAAACTGCTAATGTAGAAACGAATACAGAAGAGAAATAGTAGAAATTCTACTATTTTTTTTGTATAATGTAGTAAGGTGATAATAGTGGAAAAGTATATAAGTTATATTCAATATAATTCTGTTGTAATACTAAGTTTCTTTTTTATTTGTTTAGGAGTAATGATACTAGATAGTGTAACAAAAGGAGCAAGTACAAAGACATTTTTCTCAACAACATCAAATGATTCCTTATTAAATCCATTAACTTATATCAAATGGTTTACCTATGTATTAGGTCATATGAATTGGGAACATTTTATCAATAACTTCCTATACATCTTATTAGTAGGTCCAATGGTAGAAGAAAAATATGGAAGTATGAATCTTCTATATATGTTAATTATCACAGCAGGAGTAGGAGGAATCTTTAATAAGTTATTCGCAAGAAATACAAGAGCTCTAGGTGCCAGTGGTGAATCATTCATGCTGATTGTATTAAGTTCCTTTGTAAATATACAAACAGGTAAAATTCCACTAACGGTAGTACTTATTATCATCTTCTATGTAGTAAAAGAAATCATTCACGGATTAACCAAAAAAGATAACGTATCTCATTCTGGTCATATCTGGGGTGGATTCTGCGGATTCGTATTTGGAATGTTTTTTACGTACATTGTATAATATTTCACAAAAGAATACGCATATGATATAATGTTTTAAGGAATTGGAGAGAAGACAATGAAATTTTTTAAGAATTTATGGACGAAATTATTTAAACATAATGTACAAGCCCCTTGGTTAGATTACTATTCAAGAGAAGAAAGAAAAATTAAATTTACAGATAAAACAATTTACCAATATATGATTGATGAAGTAGGGGAAGACAAAGACTTTTATGCTTTAAACTATTTTAATAATCGTATTACATACAACGAATTTTTTGATAATATCAATAAATGTGCAAGATCTCTTAGAGAATATGGAGTAAGAGAAGGAGATATCGTAACAATCTGTATGCCAAACATGCCAGAAGCATTATATGCCGTCTATGCTTGTAATAAGATTGGTGCAGTAGCCGATATGGTACATCCATTATCTAGTGCAGATCAATTATCTCATTATTTAAAAGAGTCAAAATCAAGAATCCTTTTCTTAGTAGATTTTGACTATGATAAATTTAAAGAAATTCTACCACATACTCTTGTATATAAAACAATATTAGTATCTCCAAAAGAGAGTATGCCATTTGGTTTAACAGTAGGTTATACACTAACAAGAGAAATCGGATTAAAAAGACCAAAACTAGGAGATAGACAATATATGTCTTGGAAAGAGTTCCTAGCTCGTGGAATAAAGAATACTACAAGATTTAAAACAAATATGAAAAAAGATGATTTAGCAGTTATTCTACATAGTGGTGGAACAACTGGTACCCCAAAAGGAATTATGATTTCGAATTATAGTTTTAATGCATTATCTCAACAATCTGCAGTAAACGTAATTGATGTAAGACCAAAAGCTAAGATCGTAACCATTCTACCAATCTTCCATGGATTTGGATTAGGAGTATGTGTTCATACACCATTATGTTTAAAAGTAGAAACGATTCTTATGCCAGAATATGATGCCAATCGTTTCTATAAAATTTGGAAAAATGACAGACCACACGTCATCTTAGGAGTTCCAACCTTATGGGAAGGAATGATGTCTAATAAAAAATTCGATGACGTTAATATGTCACAATTAAAGTATATTGTATCTGGTGGAGACTATTTAACTGTTCCAATGGAAGAGCGAATTAATGAGTTCTTACACAAACACGGAGCAAGAGTTAATATTGCCAAAGGTTATGGTATGACAGAATCTGTTGCCGCAACAGCTTATACATTCCCTGGAACAAATGAACCTGGAAGTATCGGAATTCCAATGGTTGGAAATACGTATTGTATTTGTGATCCAGAATCCCACGAATCCCTTCCTTTAGGACAAGAAGGAGAAATTTGTGTACAAGGTCCAACCGTTATGATGGGATACTTAAACAATCCAGAAGAAACCGATAAAGTATTAATTACTCATTCCGATGGAACAAAATGGTTACATACTGGAGACATTGGATACATTAAAGAAAATGGTATTGTATATTATACGCAACGTTTAAAGAGAATGATTATTGTATCCGGATTTAACGTATATCCATCTGTTATAGAAGAAACAATCGCAAAACACGAAGGTGTTGCCAAAGTATGCGTCATTGGTGTTCCACATCCATATAAAATGCACGTACCTAAGGCATTTGTAGTGTTAAAAGAAGACTACAAAGAAGGAGCAAAAATCAAACGAGAAATACGAGATCTTTGTAAAGCTCACTTACCAGTATATTCTGTTCCAAAAGATATTGAATTCCGTACAGAATTACCAAAAACACTATACAATAAAGTAGATTATAAAAAGTTAGAAAAAGAAGAACTAGAAAAGATGGAGCAAGCAAAAGAAGAAGAGTAATCTTTCTTCTTTTTTTCTTTTGTGATAAAATAGGGTGGAAATGAGGGACCTATGAAAGTAATCAGTATCAAAGAACCATATGGAACATGTATAATAAAACATCATAAACTTGTAGAAACTCGTAGTTGGAAAACAACCTACAGAGGAGAAATCTATATTCATACATCAAAAAGTCTTATGAAAGATCCAATTACCAATTCCGCTTATAAGTATATTTCAAAAGACGAATTACAATACGGAATGATTATTGGTAAAGCAAATTTAGTAGATTGTATTGAAATGACAGAAGATTATGTAAAAATGGTAAAAGAAAAGAATCCAAAAGAATATTCTTTAGGAATCTATGAAGTAGGTAGATATGCATGGGTTCTAGAAAATGTAGAAGAAATAAAACCAATTCCTGCAAAAGGAAAACTAAATATATGGGATTATGAGGAGGAATAATATGAATTTTGATTTAAAGATGCAAGAACAATTAAAGGAAATACCAGAAGGCGAAAAGCTATTATTACATGCTTGTTGTGCTCCTTGTACTTCCGGATGCCTAGAGCATATCGCAGATCATTTTCAAATTGATATATTCTTCTATAATCCAAATATTACTGAAGAAAAAGAATATGAGAAACGATTAAATGAATTAAAAAGATTTATACCTGAATTCAAAACAAAGTATCCAATTCAGGTAATCGATGGAGAATATGATGCCAAGAAGTTTTTTGAAATCAGTAAAGGCCTAGAAAACGAACCAGAACGTGGAAAAAGATGTTATAAGTGTTATGAATTAAGAATCGAAGAAACGGCTCGTATGGCAGAAAAATTAGGGTATCGTTACTTCACCACAACTTTATCCTTATCTCCTCATAAAAATGTAGAATGGGTAAACGAAATAGGAGAAAGATTTGGACAAAACTACGATACAAATTTCTTATATTGTGATTTTAAGAAAAGAGAAGGGTATAAGAGAAGTATTGAATTATCCAAAATCTATAATTTATATAGACAAGACTATTGTGGATGTATTTATTCGAAAAAAGAAGCAATGGACAGAAGAAATAAACAAAACTAATTTACTTTTAAAAATAGGAATTGTATAATGATATTGTGATAAAAATAGATCACTGGATTTTGTATATTATCTCTTCCTATTATGAAAATTGATTTGGAAAAGTAACATCAAAACCAATTGGAATAAGGAGGAGTAGTCATGGAATTTGAAGATAAGACAATCGTTTGCCAAGATTGTGGTAAAGAATTTGTCTTCACTGCAGGAGAACAAGCGTTCTACAAAGAAAAAGGGTTAGATAATGCCCCAAAAAGATGCAAAGAATGTCGTGATAAAAGAAAAGCAGAAAGACAAGCAAAAGAACCAAAGAAAGACTAAAAAAAGCGTTATTTAACGCTTTTTATTATTTGAAATAATTCTTCTTCACAAGAAACTACTTGAAAATAATCATAAATCGATTCATCATTAAAATGATTTTGAACACAAGTATTAATCATCTGAAGTACACTATCATAATAATGATCATAATTAAATAAGATATAATTCTTAGGATTCGAAATACTTCTGTTTTCTTCTAGAATCGAGAAAATTTCTGCTAAAGTACCAGTACCTCCAGGAAGAATAACAATAATATCCGCATCACAAAACATTTGTTTTGTACGATCGAATGTAGTCTCTAATACGTATTGTTCCTTAGAAGGAATATTCGCTAAATCCTCAACATACTTTTCGACCGTATAACTAGATACCGTATCAAAATTTCGATAACACCTACCCATCATTCCAGTAGAAGCAGCACCAAACACCAAATCATATCCCATTTCGTTACATTGTTTCGCAATAGATTCCGCTAAAGATAGATATTTTTCATCCACTCCATCTCTAGAAGAACAACCAATCATAATTTTCATATATCATCACCATAAATACTATATCACAAAACATCCGAAACGATAATACGTAAAGAGAATGTAAAGAAAAGAATACGAGAACTTTACTAGACCAATATCATAATTTATAATAAAGACAAAGGAAAGTGATAAAAATGAAATATTATTGCCTAGGAATTAAAGGAACCGGTATGTCAACGCTTGCCCAAATCTTACATGATTTAGGACATGAAGTAAGTGGTTATGACGATGCGGTAGGACATAAATTTACCCAAGATGGATTAGAAGCTAGGAATATTCCTATCTATTACGATCAAAATCATGAATTAGACAAAGATACAATTGTTACTCATAGTGTAGCCGTTCTACCAGAACATAAAGAATTACAAAGAGTCAAAGAATTAGGCTTAACCGTAAAAAAATACAATGAAATCATGGGAGATGTCATCGATGAGTTTGAAACCATCGGAGTAAGTGGAACTCATGGAAAGACATCAACTTCTTCAATGATTCGTCATATCTTAGAAAATACGGTTGGTTGCAACTACTTTATAGGAGCAGGAGATGGATATGCCTCTCGTGAAAATAAATATTACGTAGTAGAGTCTGATGAATTCAATCGTCACTTCTTAGCATATCATCCAGCGTATTCGATAATTACGAATATTGAAGAAGAACATATGGAAATCTATAAAGATATCGATGATATTCGTAATACGTTCCAAACGTTCGCCAATCAAACAAAGAAACTTGTTATCGCAAATGGGGATAACGAAGAAGTAAGAAAAATTCAATATGAAACACCAGTGGTATTCTATGGATTTAACGATTCAAATGACTATATCATTAAAAATATGGAATTATTAGAAGAATATTCCAAATTTGATTTATACAAAAAAGAAGAACTTATTGGAGCCTTCCAAGTACCATTATTTGGGAAACATATGGTAATGAATTCTGCAGCTGCCATTATTCAGTGCCTAGAAATTGGTATCTCTTTAGAAGACATAAAGAAAAATCTAGAAAATTTTGAAAATGCGAAACGTCGTTTTGCAATTACCAAAGTAAAAGATAGTATTATTATTGATGACTATGCTCATCATCCTACAGAGATCAAAGTAACTCTTGAAGGAGTAAAACAAAAATACCCAAATAAACGTCTTGTAGTCGTTTTTGTACCAAATACCTATTCACGTACAAAAGACTTTACGAATGAGTTCATAGAGGCCTTTAAAATAGCAGATAAAACTTATCTAACAGAAATTGACTGTAATCGTGAAAGACCAGAAGATTATCCTGGAATCACTTCTCATATTATTACAGATGCCTTAGATGGAGGAGAAATCATCTCAGTAGATACAATCGATAAATTAAGAAATGAATTTGATTCTGTCGTATGCTTCATGGGATGTGCCTATGTAGATGGTCTAATCAATGCATACAAAGAATTAATTGAAAAAGAAAAATAGTAGAAATACTATTTTTTTATTGTTTAAAAGGAATTTTTGTGTTACCATTAAGTAGTAACTGATATGGCCTGTTGGTGAAGTGGCTTAACACATTGCCCTCTCAAGGCAACATTCACGGATTCGAATTCCGTACAGGCTACCAATAAGAAAAATACTCGAGAATACCTCGAGTTTTTATTTTATAAATGGACTAACTTTTTAACATATGGATTATCCGTTGTAAAAGTAGAAGAATAAGTAGTACCTAAATGATCGATATAATATTCTTCCATAGAATTGTATTCTCCAGTAACCTCTCCAGTAGAATCAACCATAGAGATATAATTTAATCCATTATCAAAATAATTGAAAGTTTCTTCCATATTGCGTAGAGACTTTTTTTGTTCCTTTGATAGAGTAGAAGGAGACACCATAATAAGCATAGGTGTAACTACTTCAAAAGTACCAGAAGACGCATTTAAACATACAACACAATTATGACTAGCTAATAATGGTAATGAAGTAACAATTTGAAAATGATCCGGATCCTCAATATAAGAAAACTTCTCACATTCCGTTTTTAATAATTCGCGAAAAGCACTATCATGGAAATGACTTTTATCACTATCATTTCGTTTAATCGTACAATGATATTCTCCAAAAGAGAATACTTCTCCAGACTCTAATATAACAATTCCTAATTCCTTCATAATAACCCCCTAAAAATTTTCGCTATTATACCAAAAATCATAAGAAAAAGCAAATTTATGTTATAATAAAAACAAAGATGGTGATCAAATGAAAAAGAAAAATATAGTATTAACAATATTAGGAATAATCATTATAGTACTCATCATTGGAATATTATTTGTTCTATATGATAAAACATCCTATAAGTATAAAAAAGAAGATTTATACGTCTACTTCTTTGATGCTGGAAAAGCAGACTCTATGATTATCCGTAAAAACGATAAAGTAATGATGATTGATACCGGAGAAAGCAATTTAGAAACCAAAATAAAATGGTATATGAACGAAAATAACATCAAGAAAATAGATTATTTAATTCTATCTCATTTTGATAAAGACCATATTGGTAACGCTGCATACGTAATCAATAACTACGAAGTAGGGAACGTACTACAAAGTAATTCTCCAAAAGACAGTGAAGAATATACAAAGTATTTAGAAGCTCTAGAATCAAAGCAAATAGAGCCAATTACTGTATCAGGAGATTATGCCTTTGAAATGGATGATTGCAAAATAGTGGTAAACGGGCCAGAAACAACATATGAGAAAAATGAAAGTAACAATTCATCTTTGATTACTAGAATAACTTACAACAAAAATACATTTTTATTTATGGGTGATAGTCAAAATGATCGTACAAGAGAATATCTAAATACGAATCCAGAAACTGCGGATGTAATAAAAGTTCCATATCATGGACATTATCAAAAACAGGATATTACCTTATTCGAGATAATAAAACCAAAATATGCTGTAATATCAACATCAAAAGATGTGATAGAAGAAAAACTAATCAACCTATTAGATACGAAAAAGATAAATTACTATAGCACATTTAATGGAGAGATAAATATCTACAGTAACGGAGAAAAGATAGTAATCAAACAATAAGGATTGTAAAGAAATAAAAAAATTGATAAAATGAAATTAGAAATAAAATGGAGGTTATGTCTATGAACAAAAAAATAGTGATGAGACTAGTGGTTATAATAATTGGTTGTATCTGTATGCTAGTTGCCGCAATCGCAATGTTTATTGGAGGAAACAAACAATCCAATAATACAAAGAAACCAACCCGTTTAGAAATACCAAACCCTCTAACAGAAGTAAAAACTGTAAGTGAAATGAATCAGTACTTAGGCTTTACGATTCCTGTAATGGATAAAAAAGTAGAAAAGTACATTGTTATTGGAGAAGGAAAATACGCAACACATGCAAGAATTATATATGAAGATCAATCTGAATTCGATATGGAAAAAGGTTCAAATGATGTAAGTGGAATATATGGAGGAGACAAAATAGAGGAAAAAGTTTATAATAACATAACCGTAACCTTCTATAAAAAAGATAAGACAAACTACATAACATATCAAACAAAAGAATATTCTTATTCCTATTCCAAAGAAGACAAAGAAATGGAAGAAGAAGAAGTTCTACAATTAATGAAAATATCAAGATAAGAGAAGAAAACTTCTCTTTTTTTATGTTATAATGGAACAAGAAAGATGGAATAAAGTATGAAGAAATTATTAATACCAGCAATTATAATTAATTTAGGAATCATTCTATTTAGTTTTCATGATGATTTTATCTATCAAGATAAGATTGTAAAAATAACAAAAATAGAAACAATAGAAGAAGATTACGATTATAACGATTTAGGAATAAAAGAAACCTTATATAAAGAAAAAATTACAGGTATTATTACCAACGGAAAAGAAAAAGGGAAATCAAAGACTTATATCCATGAAAGAACCAAAAGTAATGTAGCAGATGAAAGATATTATGTAGGGGATAAAGTTATCATTAAAAACGGAAACATCGATACGTTAAAACGAGATCAATACTTTATAACAATCGCAGTATTATTTATCTTAGGATTAATAGTAATCGGTTCTTTCCGAGGTTTATTAATAACGATAAGTGTATTCTTTAATATTGGATTACTATTAATTCTTTTAGAACTCTATCAAAGAAATATTCCATTTACTTTAAGTACAATTCTAATATCAATTATTTATATCGTAACTTCATTATATGTAGCTAGCGGTAAAAATAAGAAAACAATTGCAGCAATATTATCCGTATTCTTATCTCAAGGAATATTATTTATCATATTAGAAAGTATTGCAAAAATAACGAATTTTAATGGATTAAACTTTAATCTATTATCGTATTTAACAGTACCTCCCG
>JAFUFG010000017.1 GCA_017470045.1 Bacilli bacterium
CCACTTGTGTATCAAAGGCAATCTATAATACCAAAGATAAACCTGGTAAACATAAAAAGATTACAGGTATTGAGAACTTAGATAAGATCATTGCTATTTCTCAAAACCCAATTGGAAGAACTCCAAGAAGTAATCCGGCTACTTATACCGGTGTATTTGACGATATTCGTACATTATTCACAACAACAAAAGAAGCAAAGATGTATGGTTTTGAAAAGAATCGTTTCTCTTTCAATGTAAAAGGTGGACGTTGTGAAGCTTGCCGTGGAGATGGTGTAAAGAAGATTGAAATGCACTTCTTACCAGATGTATATGTACCATGTGAAGTATGTAAAGGAACTCGTTACAATAGAGAAACATTAAATATTAAATACAAAGGAAAGAATATTGCAGAAGTACTAGATTTAAGAGTAACAGAAGCATTAGAATTCTTTGAAAACGTACCAAAAATTAAACACAAACTACAAGTATTAAAAGATGTAGGTCTTGGATATATCAAATTAGGACAACCTGCTCCAACTCTATCCGGGGGAGAAGCAGAACGTGTAAAATTAGCCAAAGAATTACAAAGAAAAGCAACTGGAAAAACACTATTTGTCTTAGATGAACCAACTACCGGACTACACTCTGACGATATCAAGCGTCTCCTTGCAATTTTACAGAAAATAGTAGATAATAAAGATACCGTAGTAGTCATAGAACACAACCTAGATGTAATCAAAGTTGCAGACTACATTATCGACTTAGGACCAGAAGGTGGAGAAGGTGGAGGAACAATTGTTGCTACTGGAACACCTGAAAAAATCGCGAAAGTGAAAGAATCATATACTGGTCAATTCTTGAATAAATTGTTATAGGGGAGAAGTAGTATGAAGCTAGTAGTTATCGAAAAGAATAAAGTAAGAATTAATAGTTTAATCGATTGGTTATTACATATGGCTGGTTATACCATTGCCTTCTTTGTAGTGACTAGTCTATTCAAGAGCGTGCACGTAGATAATGATCCAATTATCTACTTTGCTGTTGTATTACTACTTTATTGCTTAAACAAAACAATTAAACCAATTTTAGTAACACTAACCATTCCAATTACTGGAATGACCTTAGGATTATTTTATCCCTGCATTAATTTATTTATTTTAAAACTAGTAGATTGGGTTATGGGTCCACACTTTGATCTAACTCATATCTATGCATCCTTCTTATTTGCTATTTTATTATCTGTAATGAACTTCCTTGCAGATCATATTATTGATACCATAATAAAGAAGGTGAAAGTACATGGATAGAGTTGCACTAGACTTAGGATTTATACAAATCTATTGGTATTCCATCTTCATCTTTCTTGCTATGGTAGTAGCATGTTTCTTAATCTATCAAGAAGCAAAAAAAAGAAAAATCGATGAAGAATTTATGACAAATTTAATCTTTAATACAATCATTGTAAGTATTGTAGGAGCAAGAGTCTATTATGTAATCTTTAATTTAGGTTACTATTTAGGTAATCCAGTAGAAATTTTTGAAATATGGAATGGTGGTTTAGCTATCCATGGAGGAATAATTGCTGCTACATTATTTATGATGTGGTATTGCAAAAAACATAATGTAGAATTCTTAAAGATAGCTGATATTGCAGTAGTAGGATTAATCATAGGACAAGCAATTGGAAGATGGGGAAACTTCTTCAATAGTGAAGCATATGGTCAAATAACTACCTACAAAACATTAATTGAATCTGGTATTCCAAAATTTGTAGTAGATGGAATGTACATCTTAGGAGAATATCGTCAACCAACTTTCTTTTATGAATCTGTATGGTGTTTCTTCGGATTCTTAGCAATGCTAATTGTAAGAAAGATAAGTAAATATTTAAAAACAGGTCAACTAACAGGATTCTATTTAATCTGGTACGGCATTGCTAGATTCTTAATTGAAGGATTAAGAACAGACTCCTTAATGTTAGGACCAATCAAAATGGCACAAGTAGTATCGATAGGATTTATCATCTTAGGAATCTACTTATTTACAAAGAATAGAAAGAATAACGATGAAAGTGTTTTTTATCGTTATGTACCCCCTAAAGAGCAAGAAGCAGTTGTATATTTTAAATAGAGGTGAAAAGTATGCGTAAAAAAGTAGTAGTATTTGGTGGAGGTACTGGTATCTCCTACCTACTAAGAGGATTAAAAGATTTCCCAATTGATATTACCGCAGTCATTACAGTATCAGATAATGGTAGATCAACAGGAAAACTAAGAAAAGAATTTCATACTCCAGCAGTTGGAGATATCAGACAAGTAATTACAAATTTATCTTCTATTGATGATCCTATTAAGAAGATGATGAGTTATCGTTTTAAGACATCAAGTGATTTAAATGGACATGCTGTAGGAAACTTAATTCTTACATCAATGTTAGAAATTACAGGTTCTTTACAAGAGTCCATTAAAAGTTTAAGTAAATTACTAGATGTTAGACATACCGTTCTTCCAATATCAGAAGACTCTGATCTTACTTTAATGGGAGAAGACAGTGAAGGAAATATTATCGAAGGAGAAGAAGAAATTACAAAATCTCCAAATCGTATTGAAAGAATCTTTTATAAAAAAGAACCAAAAGTATTACCAGAAGTAATCAAAGCAATTAATGAAGCAGACTTAATTATATTAAGTATGGGTAGTCTATATACATCAATATTACCAAACATTATTTGTAAAGAAGTCCAATTAGCATTAGAAGATGCCAAAGTACCAATTATGTATATATGTAATGCTGTTACACAACCGGGAGAAACGGATAACTTTAAAGTAAGTGATCATATTAAATTATTTAATCGTTACTTAGAAAATCGTAAAGTAGATGTTGTAATAGCAAGTAATACAAAGATTGATAAAGAAGTTGCAAAGAAATACGAAACAGAAGAACAAAAAGATCCAGTAGAGATTGATTATGAAGAATTAGAAAAGATAGGAGTAGAGTTAATAGAAGACGATTTAATTACAGTAGAAGATGATACCATCCGACACAATAGTTTAAAATTAAGTGCTCATATTTTCTCTTACTTAATGAGATAATGTCATACACAACAAGAATTAAAGAAGAAATTGCAACGATATCAAGTACAAAATCAGAAATGATTGCAGAATTATCTGGATTTATTCGTAATAACGGAACACTATCCGATGATACAATCATTCTAACAACAGAAAATGAATCTACGAAAAATCGAGTAGAGAAATTTCTACAAGATGCATACGAAGTAGAAAGTATTGTAGAAATAAAAGATAGTCTAAACTTTAGCAAAAAAGATTTATATGTTATTAATATTAATGATAAATTAGATTTAATTTTAAAAGATATAGGATATATTGACGAAGAAGGAAGATTGCTTTCTTCTCCACCGAACTACATCGTAGGAGCGAATGAAGAAATCAGAGCTTATCTACGAGGAGTATTCCTAAGTTGTGGAAGTATTAATGATCCGAAAACCTCTAGATATCATATGGAATTATTGATCTTTTCACCAGATGAAGCAGTCTTTGTTCAAAAACTATTAAATATCTTTGATTTAAATGCAAAAATCTTAAATCGAGATAAAGGCTTTATGATTTATATTAAAGAAGCAGAAAAGATCAGTGACTATATCAAAATATTAGGCGCTAACAAAGCAGTTCTATATTATGAAGAAGTTCGAATCTATCGTGATCAAAAAAATAAAACCAATCGATTAAATAACTGTGAACAAGCAAATATGGATCGAGTGTTCGCAACAGCAAACGAACAACTAAAACAAATCGATATTATTGAAAGTACTGGTAGTATTGAACTATTAGATGATAGAACTCAAGTAGCTTTAGAATATCGTAAGAAATATCCAGAAAGTTCCATTCAAGAACTAGCAGAGATTATCTCTGTAGAGACAGGAAAGAGTATTACGAAGTCTGGTCTAAATCACCGCTTAAGAAAAATAAAAGAACTAGCAGAACGCTTAAAGAAGAATCAAGAGAAGAAATAATTCTTCTTTTTTTATGTTAAAATGATAATAGAGGTGATACCTATGAAAGGGATAATTAGTGTTATTACACTTATTATAGGGATAATTGCATATGTAGTTGGGACAATTCCAGCAATATTCATAGGAGTAATCATAGAAAAACCAGTATTACTAATACTTATTTTAATAATTGGTACAACACTTGTATTTTATCGATACAACGACTCAAAACTAACCTCTTGGTTAGCGACGATAATATTATGTGGATTATCTTATTTCTTTATGATTCAAAATCCAGGAACAGATGATAGTTTTTCTGGATTAGGGGACGTAGTTAAGTACACTTTTCTGGGAAGTTTATTTGCAACCATAGCGTTACCAGTAATTGCTCGTTATTTATTTTTAGTATTAGAATCTTTTTCAGGAAATTATAAAGCAAAACAAAATGATCAACAACAAATCCCACAAGAAAAAACAAAAATGTGCATCCACTGTGGAGAAATTAATAAATTAGAAACCAAATATTGTAACAAATGTGGAATGAGATTTACAAAGTAAATCTTTTTTGTTCTAAAATGTCAATCGATAAAATATACATATTATTAAGTTCAAAATTATGTTATACTTTATATACAATAGAGGAGGTTGGCAAGATGATTGAAACAATACAAGCAATCATTCATGGAAAAAAAGTAGAACTTACCAAAGGGATTACTTTGGAAGAAGTAGCGAATGATTATGC
>JAFUFG010000018.1 GCA_017470045.1 Bacilli bacterium
AATTTGTATCTCAAGTTTATCTAGATGAAATTTGTTTTGAAATAAACAGTATGCCACGTAAATTATTTGACTATAAATGTTCTTATGATATAGAATTAAAATATAATTAAAATGGTGCGGTTGAAATTACAATAAAGAAAAAAGACGTCGGCCACGTCTTTTTTAATTTTTAATCTAAGAAGCAGGACCCCCTGAGGCCTGCTTCCAAAAAGAATAAAAAGGGGTTGGCTAGTGTGATACTAGCGACCAATTCGCCTAATTCCGAATTGGTAGTTCCTATACTAATCGAAATCGTTTTTTTTGTCAATAAAAAATGCAAAAAAAATTAAGTTTTTTTCAATGATAAAACGACACTTTATAGTATTAATATTAATGTATAAATATTGCTTATAACAAGTGCTATTTTTTTCCATTTTTCTTTAAAAAAACAAGACTTTATGTTATAATATGCAAGAAGGAAGTGGTGAAATGGCGGAATTAAAAGATGTTAAAGGGATTGGTCCTAAATCTCTTTCTTTACTTAATAAAATTAATATTTTTACTGTAGATGATTTAGTTACTCATTATCCATTTCGTTACGATGTTTTGCAGAGAGATGATTTATCGAAAATTAATGATGGAGAAAAAATTATTATTGATGGTAAAGTTGAAAGGGTACCTATTTTAATGCGATTTAAGGCTGGATTAAATAAGATGAATTTTCGTCTTGTTACTCAATCTGGTGTTGTTGGAGTTTCCATTTTTAATAGAGCTTTTTTAAAAAGTAAATTATTAGTTGGTACGGATGTTATTGTTATTGGAAAATTAGATAAGACTAAGAACATTATTACTGCAAGTGATATTAAAATGGATGTTTTATCAAACAAAGTTAAAATTGAACCTGTTTATCATTGTACTAGTGGGCTTACTAATAAGAATATGTCTACTTATATTAATATGGCGCTTTTAATGTATGGAAAAGAAATACAGGATTATATTCCTTTGGCTTTCCAGGAAAAATATAATTTTGTTAATAAAAAGACTGCATTAAATATTATACATAATCCTAGTACATCTGATAAATTGAAAGAAGTTACTATTCGATTGAAATATGAAGAGTTATTTCAATTTATGTTTAAGATAAATTATTTGAAACAGCAGAAGAAAAAAGAAAAAAATGGATTAGTTCGTAATATTGATAGAGATAAGTTGAATAAATTTATAGAGAAAATTCCATTTCCATTAACCAATGATCAAAATTCTGCTATCGAAGAGATTTTACGTGATTTGGAGTCTGCCTCTCGAATGAATCGTTTACTTCAAGGTGATGTTGGTAGTGGTAAAACAGTTGTTGCATTTACTGGAATGTATGCTAATTATTTATGTGGTTATCAAAGTGCGTTAATGGCACCTACTGAAATTTTAGCGAATCAGCATTATTTGAATTTGTGTGAATTTCTTAAGGATACTGATGTAAAAATTGCTCTTCTTACTGGATCTACTTCGAAGAAAGATAAGACCACTATTTATCAAGGACTTGCTGATGGTTCTATTTCAATGATTATTGGAACGCATGCTTTGATTCAAGATGAAGTTGTTTATAATAATTTAGGTCTTGTTATTACTGATGAGCAGCATCGTTTTGGAGTACATCAACGTGCTAATTTACAAAATAAAGGTGTTAAACCAGATGTATTATATATGAGTGCAACTCCTATCCCTCGTACATATGCTTTAACAATTTTTGGAGATATGGATGTTTCTACCATTAAAGAAAAGCCTAAAGGTAGACAACAAGTTGATACTTTCGTTAAGAAGAATAGTGAAATAAAAGATGTTTTGTCAATGATGTATGAGGAACTTAAACAGAATCATCAGATTTATGTTATTGCTCCATTAATAGAAGAAAGTGAAAATAGTGACTTGACTACTGTTAATGAGTTGCGAGATCAGATGAAATTAGCATTTAAAGATAAGTATCGTATTGATATTGTTCATGGAAAAATGGCTAGTGGTGCTAAAGATTTAATTATGGAACAATTTAAAGATAATAAGGTTCAAATTCTTATTTCTACTACTGTAGTAGAGGTAGGAGTTGACGTTCCTAATGCTACTACTATGGTTATTTTTGATGCTGATAGGTTTGGTCTTTCTACACTTCATCAACTTCGTGGACGAGTAGGACGAGGAACTAGTAAAAGTCAGTGTATTTTAGTAAGTGATAGTGATGCAGAAAGATTAAAGATTATGGAACGAGAAGATGATGGCTTTGTCATTTCAGAAGAAGACTTTAAACTTCGTGGACATGGTGACTTATTTGGTACTAAACAAAGTGGAGATATGACTTTTAAAATTGCAAGTATTAAGAATGATTATAAAATATTGCTCCAAGCAAAAAAAGATTCTAAAGACTATTTAGAAGACAAAGAAACTGATAATGATGAATTAAAAAAGTTATTAATTCAATCTATTACTAATGTTAATTAAAAAATAAGTGTCTACTTATTTTTTTAATTTGTTGATATAAAAGAGATTCTTTAGAATAGTGAATTGTCAAGTAAAAATATTTTTTTAAAAGTCGATTGACAATTTTTAAATAATACTTTATGATTAAGATGCGTGATACATATCACGCCGATATCTCTAACGGTTTAATGTTAGAGTATATTCAACCGAACCCCCTGAAGACACTGTCGAGAGACAGTGTCACTTTATTTTATAAGGGTTTGCGAAGCTTTGGCTTTTTTCTAGATACCAAGCCAGATACCAAAACTTCATTTCTAGATACCAAATTTATTGGTATTTTTTTGTTTATATTGATTTATTTAAGTTATCCATTGCCATTTTTGCATTTATAAGATTATTAGGAAACATATGACTATAAGTATCTAATGTTTCTTTAACACTTGCATGTCCTAAATAGTTTGAAACTGTTGTAGGTGGTTGACCTGTATTAATTAATAGAGATGCACATGAATGCCTA
This sequence comes from Bacilli bacterium, assembly GCA_017470045.1. The sequence goes on from JAFUFG010000018.1 coordinate 2,963, forward strand.
AATCCATGAAGTGGTAAATGTCTTATTTCTGCTAATTTTGATACTTCCCAACTTAATGCTTGCATTTTGTAAAATGTTAATGGCTCATAATCTCCAAAAACAAACCATTTATCATTAAATCCATAATAT
>JAFUFG010000162.1 GCA_017470045.1 Bacilli bacterium
AATTCAACGAAATCAGAACCACTGATGAAATAGAATGGAACATCAGCTTCTCCTGCAACTGCTTTAGCAAGTAATGTTTTACCAGTTCCTGGAGGACCAAATAATAACACACCTTTTGGAATTCTAGCTCCAAGTTTTTGGAATTTCTTTGGATTCTTTAAGAAATCAATTAATTCCTTCAATTCTTCTTTTTCTTCTTTTAATCCAGCAACATCACTGAAAGTTGCTTTATTTGTATCTTCATTAAGTTTTGCTCTACTCTTACCAAAATCTAAAGAACTCTTATTTCCAGCCATTTGTCTACTAAAGAACCAGAAACCTAATCCTAATACTAAGAAGATAGGTCCTACTTCCATAAGAATTAATAAGAAAGAAGATGATTCTGGATTTGGTTTTACTTCAATCTTAAAACTATTTTCATCACTAGCAGCAACAATCTTCTTCATTACTTCTTCACTTAAAGGTAATCTAGCACTAAAAGTTTCTTTTTCCTCATAACCTTTTAATTTACCTTTAACTTCATAAGTATAAGCACCAGTCTTACTAGTAATCTCTAACTCTGTAACTTTATTCTTATTTAACTCATTAATAAACTCATCATAAGTTAAATAATTAACTTTATTATCCATCACATTAACAAAGAAGAATATTCCTATAATAATTAATCCAATGAATAAGTATGGCAATAAGCCTTTTTTTACGACTTTTTTGTCTATATTATTGTTCACTTTTTTTCCTCCCTAACTGTATTTCAATATTATATCATAATTTTCATTTTTATTTTTGTCAAATATTGATTTCTTTATTCCTGGAATCCATACAACATTACCTTTGGAATCCACAACAATAGGCCATGAATCTCTCTCATCAATAGGAATCTTACTATCAATAAAGATATCTTTAATCTTCTTAGATCCATTTAATCCCTTAATCTTCATCTTATCTCCAAGTTTTCTAGTACGAACAATTAATGGTAATGTTATCTCGTTACTATCTAAACGACAAATATAATTACTATTATTATCCTCTTCTGGAATAGACTCTATAAGATGTCCATTTGGTAAAGTAGCATATTGATCAAATTCAATTTCATATCCACAAATAAGTTCAGATACACGCTTAAAACACATTGTATTATAAAACTTACTAGCAATAACATCATTTGGTAAATTAACAAATACATTTGCTTTCTTACTATTAATAGTCTTTAAGATCAAATCAATATGTTTATCATTTAATAGAATTAAATCATCATTATAGAACTCATTTAACAAAGTATAAAGAATTTCTTTCTGCATAAACGGATCTTGTTCTTTAAAAGCATCGATCATAACAGTTTCTCCGTCTAACACTTTCTTTAAAGCCTTATTTTTTTCTTTTTCTATATAATGATTAACTTCTTCTAAAGTTTTACTAAATTTATAAAACTTTTGATGAACATTTTCATCTTCTTCTTTTAAGAAAGGTAATACATACTTACGATAACGATTTCTAGTATATTTATCTTTCTCATTAGAAGCATCAACATAATATTTAATATTATTATTTAGATCATAATCTTTTAATTCTTCTTTTGTAAAATGAATGAGTGGCCTTACTATCTTATAGTCTCCCATATCAACAATTTCTTTAAATCCGCTATACCCTTTAAGATTCGAACCTCGAACCATTCTCATAAGAATGGTCTCGATTAAGTCATCCCCATGATGAGCAGTCATTAAGTAATTAGAATGATATTTATATACTAAAGATTCAAAGAAATGATATCGAATATTATGAGCTTCATTATGGAAATTATCATCCCCATAGTTCTCAATAACCATAGTTTCAAATACCAAATCATTCTCTTCACAGTATTGTTTCATATATTCTGCTTCTTCATAACTTTCTTTTCGAACGTTATGATTAATATGTGCAACAATTAAAGAAAGATTATATTTTTTTCGAATTTTGAGTAACATATCGATTAAAGCCATGGAATCTGGACCAGCAGAACAACCTACAACAATAGAATCATTTTCATGAAACTCAAAATAATCCTCTATATTAATCATAATACCTCCCTATTTATTCACATCAAGTTAAGTATATCATACCTAGAACAAAAAGAAGATGACTTTTATTCATCTTCTGGGATTTTTATAATAAATTCTCCATCCTTTGAATAGAGATACTTCTCTCTAGCATATCGAGCAATATATTCCGAATCTTGCAACTTCTTCGCATCAAGTTCTAATTCCTTTTCTTTTTCTTTTAACTCGATTAATTCTTTCTCTAAGGCTTTCTTTTCTTGATATTTCTCATAGATCGTAACCCAATATTTACCAATTGTTAAAGTCATAAGCAATAAAACAGCAATCGAAGTAAGTCCAAATAAAACAAAACGTCTTTTTCTTTTCTTTTTAGCTTGTTGTTTTAAAGACATGACTCTTCACCTACCTTATCACCTTAAATTATAAAGGACAAAGTTGCTAGAATCAACGGATTTAAAGAAAAATTACCCCTTCTTTACACAAATATAACAAGAAAATACACCAAATAGAAAAAAGAAAAGAAAATAAATATGCAAAGTTAAAGAATTTAAAAAGAAAAGAATAATCCCATACAAAAAGAAAAAGAAAACTTGAAACAAAATATCAAACAAATAATGATTCTTTTGAAAAAAAGAAAGATCCTTATAGATCAAAAAACTATAGCAATAAAAAAGACCAAAGAAAAAAGATAATAAGATGCTATAGATTTGAATCGATAAACTCATTACTTAAATAACCTACTAAAGATACTGTCTTCCTTTTCTTTTTTATGACTATCTTCCGCATACTGAATACTATTAACCATACCTTTAATAGAAACATTTCCCTGTAAAGTATCTAATTTTAATAATTCTAATCCTTCCCCTTTAATAATCATATACCCCATAATCGTTTCAATAATAAACTGTTTATTATCAAAATGATCAATCTTTTTAACCCCTGATATTGTTAAATTTTTACGTTCTAGTAAATTAATACTGTGATTATAATTATTTATATTATCCTTATGATCCATAATATCCTCCTAATAGAAGATATGCAAAAGAATAATATTTTAGAACAAAAAAAAGACGATATTAATCGTCTTCCTCTTCTTCCCCTGCTTCAGGAGCATTCTTATAAGCTTCTAAAATAGCTTCTTCAAACATTGAACGAACTTCTGGATTGATAGGATGAGCGATATCTCTATATCCGCCAGTAGCTGTCTTTCTACTAGGCATAGCGATAAATAAACCGTTGTCTCCTTCAATAATACGAATATCATGTACTGCAAAACTATCATCTAATAATACAGATGCGATACCTCTCATACGAGATCCTTCTTTTTCAATTTTACGTACATTTACTGATGTTATTTTCATGTAAATAAGCCTCCCTCTAAAGTATAAATACTTTATAACTTAATTTTAATATAACAATGTAGAAAATGCAACAATTTTTCAGTTATCCATTTATATATCAATAATTTCGAGTTGTTTTGTTAATAAATCATTATAAGAAAAAGACTTTGTTATTCCGTTTTCTAATTGAATCGTAAATACTCTCGGATATAAAGAGATAATAGAAGCCTTATATTCCTCTATTTGATTTCTGGAACCATTAAAACGAAAAAGATGTGTACTACCAACAAGTGGAATTAAACTATTTTTGATTTTTTGAAGCATCATCTAGGATACCCCACATACATAGTTCCATTTGTAATAATCCCACCCATTCCGTCACTACCAAATTTTGTTTTTTGAATTAGAGGAAGTAAATCAATTGTTTTATTTTTATCCGAAAAAGCTATCGATACCGCAATCAAAGCAGGATCTAAAGCATGGATATTAATTCGTTTTGGACTAGATGCAAAATTAGCTCCAGACTTAATCAGATCCTCATAATTTGATTGACATGCTCCTGCAATAACAATCAACTTATCTTGATTCTTCTCATATTTCCTAGCCTCTTTTACCGCATCAATATAATCCGAAGAGTATTGATACTTATCTTGTCGATAATAAGCATCATGCCCTGTTAAAACTAAAATATCTGGATGATACTCCTCTAATAACTGAGGAATCCTAGTAGACATCTCGGGCTCTGGTATATAGATACCATTCGCTTTTACATGCATCTTATGATAAAAATTCATACAGCGATCTAGATACTCTTCATCTCCATCAACATGAAGAATCACACCAGGAATATAAAAGTAATCACTACGATCTAAATTAATATCTCTTACACTTTGATCAATAATCTCATCATCAGTCTCATTCACATTTCTTGCTTCTACCAAATCACTTAAATAAGAATCCGCCACTAATCGAACATTAAGACCTTTTAAATAAGCAACATTCCCTTCGATTTTAACAATTCGAAAAACAATATCATTTTGATGAGAACTTCTAGTAACATAATCTCCTATTGAAAATTTCAAATCATCATCTCCAAGAAATTATATGCCAAAAAAAAAAGAAATATTCTAAATTGCATTAGCAATACTTACGAATACTTCTACATCCAACTGTTCTGCACGAACATTTAAGTCATAACCATATTTCTCCAATACAGAAGAAACAACATCTAAATTGTAACCTTTTAAATTATTACGCAAATTTTTTCTTTTATACTGAAAGCTATCTCGAATAAGCTTTTGGAAAGTATCAAAATTTTTAAGAGGTAATATATCCTTTTTCTCACTAAAGGAAACAATCACACTATCAACGTTAGGTTCCGGTACAAATTGCTTACGAGAAACAAGGAACTCTTTCTTAACATCATAAAAATAATGAAGAAGAACCGTAATGGAACCATATTCACGATTCCCAGGAGCAGTAGAAAAACGATCCCCTACTTCTTTTTGAACCATCATAACAATTTTTTCAAAAGGAATACCAGAATTCATAATTTTCATAAGAATAGGAGTCGTAATATAATATGGAACATTACTAACAAAATAAATATGTTCCGCATGATACTTTTCAATATCCTTCTCTAAATCCGCATTTAAAAAATCCATAAATAAAACATCAACATTATTCAACCCAACTAAACGACTATTTAATTCGTCTTTTAATTCCGTATCAATCTCATACGCTAATACATGATCTGCTACAGATGCTAATTCTCGAGTCATAATAGCACCACCAGGTCCAACCTCAATTACTAGAGAATTTTCCTTTATATCCGCAACAGAAACAATCTTTTTAACAGTATTAACTTCTTTTAAAAAGTTCTGTCCAAATTTCTTTTTAAATTTTACAGAATATCTCTCCATAAAAATCACCAGATAGATTATATCAAAAAAAAAGAAGAAAGTCTAATGATATAGCCTTTCTCTTCGAAATTCATCAATACTTTTACGATTTAATCCAAATACAACAAGTAATGGACAAATAACAAATAATAAAAAACCAATAGGAGTTTTTAAAAATCTTGAAATATAACCAATCTTTGGTAATTTAAGAATAACTCTTCCATAAATCGAATTATGAGTAACCAAAGCAGCATCTTCTAAATGATTATTATCCCCCTTAGTACGATATACCAGATCCCCAGAAGAAATACTTTGTTCTCCTACAATTCGATGAGTAACTGTCATATCTTTATAACGTTCATCAGCACTCTTAAAAGTGATAATATCACCAATATCTAACTCCTCTTGGGAAGATCGTTTTACTACAACAGCATCATTTACTTTAATCGTTGGAACCATACTTTCCGTTATAATGACATATCCACCAAACAAAGGAACTACATGATTCCCCTTCTGTTTATTATAAACAGTATCTCCTATTAAGATAAATGCAAATAAGGAAATAGACGCAATCAAAACCAATAAAGCAACTAAAAATGCTCTACCAATAAAAAAACTTAAATAAGAAACAGTTTCCTTAGTTGTATAATCATTCTTATATTTTAAAGCCTGTACCTGCATTTTATCACCCTATCTTACAATAATTATAATACTTTTAGAATAAAAAGAATATAGCAAAAAAAGAACTTTACAAAAAAAAGCATCCTAAGATGCTTTTCCAGAAACAGATACTCTTAAAGATAAAATATCTTTATCTGTTAGTGTTGCTCCACTCTCTTTTGATACCCATGCTCTTAAGCGATAGTTATCAGTAATAGACTTTTTCTTAGTCTCTGTATGAATAACCATAGAATTAGCAGGACTACCTAATTTAGAAGTTTCCTTTGATAAAGAAACAGTCTTAGGTTCCCCTACAGGTACATAAGTACCACTACTTTGTTTTTCCAAATACACTTTAACATTTTTTAATGGAACCGTAGTCTTCTTATCACTTGTAATTGAAATTTCATAATTAATTTCATTAGCTTCATCCATTTCAGAAGCAACACTGAAATCAAAATACATATCAGCTTGATTAATTTTTTTACCATCAGCATCAGTAAAAGGTTGGAATTTCGTAATCTCTAATCCGCATATATCATCCGAATAAGTATAGTAAATATTTCCTCCCTCTAATTTTTCTTTCTTTACTTTCTTAGGAGCATTAAAATATAAAACAGCTGCCAAAACAACAATAATAATAACTAAACAACTAACACCAATGATGCCAAATAAAACACCTTTCGATACTTTGTTTTTATCTACCATTCTAATCAACCTCCACGTATAGCTTTGCACCAAATTGTTTTGAAACACTACTTACTGTATATGCATCACCAATCCAAGTACGAAGAATAAAACTTCTGGATTCACCAGCGTCTAAATAACCATAATAAATTCTTCTTGCCGCTGGATTTAAAGAAGAAACTCTTAAATTATAAAAAGTTGGTACAGAAAGATCATCAAATCCTGGTAAAGCTTTATTATTTTCATCTGTTAAATAAACTTTAAGATAGTTTGGATGTAATGACTTTTCTAAATTATCTTGAATCAAATATAATTCATAATTCGTTCCAACATTAGATTTAGAAGTAATTGTAAATTCAATGTAACCTTGTACATCAGAATTATCCGCATTATATTTAATCTTTCTACCAATTTCATCCGTCATAGGATAATTATCATGCAAAACAAAAGAATTATCTCCGTTTGTCTGCATTTCGATCATAGAATTATCTTTTCCTTTATGACCACCAGAATCTTGATTTTTTAAACAAATAAATATAAATAAGACAACTACAATAAGTACAAAAGCAATTAAACGTAGTTTGCTTTTTTGCATAAAATTGCACCACCCTATTTTAACCCCTATTATAAGGATATAGTACCATAAATTCCTATATCAAGTCAAACACATTAGAGGTATTCTCTAAAGTCTTTTTTGATACTTCTTCGACACTTACATTTAGAATATTCGCAATACATTCCGCAATATAAGGAATATTCTTAGAAGTATTCTTAGTACCGCGTACTGGTTCTGGTGCTAAGTATGGACTATCCGTCTCTAATACAATGTGATCTAATCCAACATCTTCAACAACTTGATATAATTTACTATTTTTAAAAGTAACAACTCCACCAATTCCTAAATATAATCCCATTTTATTATAAATACGAGCCGTTTCTACGCTACCACTAAAGCAATGCATGATACCATGTACTTTATATTTTTTAAGACACTCGATTGTATCTTCAACAGCATCTCTAGAATGAATAACAACTGGTAAATGATATTCCTCTGCAATTTTTAATTGTCTCTTAAATAAAGCGATTTGAGCTTCACGATTTTCTTTTCCATAATGATAATCTAAGCCAATTTCTCCAATACCAATCACTTTAGGAGTAGATAATTTTTCTTTTAAGAACTCTAATTTTGCATCATCCGTAACATCAACTTGATCTGGATGATACCCAATCGTTACATAAACATCTTCATAATGACTAGCAATATCCAAAGATTCAATAATAGAATCATAACTACACCCAGAAATAACAATGTTGGAAATTCCAACATTTCTATTATCTTGAATCACTTGATCAATATCATCATAATCTTCTACTGACAAGTGACAATGAGTATCAATAAACATAATAATTCCTCCTAAAAAAACCTATAAGTTAATCTTATAGGTTTTTGATTTATTTTTCAACTTCAATTCTTTGGAATAAAGCTTCTGGTTGATTTAACGAATAAGTATTATCACTTAATACAGACAAATCATTCTTATCATTACCAATTTGACTAGCAATCTTTTCACTAGTTGTTGGAATAAATGCACTAAGTAATCTACCACATACACGAATAGATTCTAATAAATTATAGATTACAGTCTCAAGTCTATCTTTCTTAGACTCATCCTTTGCAAGTACCCAAGGCGTAGTCTCATCAATATATTTATTAGATAAACGCAATACTTTAAAGATTTCATCAAATGCATCTGCTATTTGTAAATCATCAATCTTAGCAGTTACTTTATCATATAAACCATTAATATTAGAAAGGAAATCCGCATCTACATCTTCGCAAACACCCTTATTCGTAACTTTTCCATCAAAGTATTTATTACCCATAGAAATAGTACGTTGAACTAAGTTTCCTAAAGTATTTGCTAAATCCGCATTAACTTTTTCGATAAATTGATCTCTAGTAATACTTCCATCATTTGTTTGACTCATTTCATGTAATAAGTAATAACGAACTGTATCAAGTCCAAATTCTTCTACGTAATCATCAGCATAGATAACATTACCTCTAGATTTACTCATCTTATCTGTACCAGTTAATAACCAAGGATGTCCGAATACTTTCTTAGGTAACTCTAATCCTAAACTCCATAGGAAACATGGCCAATAAACAGAATGGAAACGAACAATATCCTTACCAATTACTTGTAAATCAGCTGGCCATAATTTATTAAATTGTTCTGTAGACCCATCAGGATCATAACCAATTTTTGTAATATAGTTTGTTAAAGCATCAAGCCATACATAAACAACATGCTTTGCATCAAAATCTACTGGAATCCCCCAAGAGAAAGATGTTCTAGAAACACATAAGTCTTGTACCCCAGGTTTAACAAAGTTATTATACATCTCATTAACACGAGAATCTGGTTTTAAGAAATCGGAATGATTTTTAAATAAATCCTCTAAACGATCTTGATATTTACTTAACTTGAAGAAATAACACTCTTCTGATTGAGGATGTACTTCTCTACCACAATCTGGACACATTCCATCAACTAATTGAGTTTCCGTCCAGAAAGCTTCACATGGAGTACAATAAAGACCATTATATTCACCTTTATAAATATCACCATTGTCATACATTTTCTTAAAGATTTTTTGAACAATTATTTCATGATCCTCATCCGTAGTTCTCATGAACATATCATAATCTACTCCTAAAAGATCATAAATACGTTTTACTTCAGCACTTACTTCATCAACAAATTGTCTTGGAGTAATTCCTGCAGCTTCTGCCTTTTCTTGGATCTTTATACCATGTTCATCAGTACCAGTTTGTAAATATACATCATATCCTTGTAATTTACGAAATCTTGCAATTGCATCAGCAAGCACTGCATCATAACAGTTACCAATATGTGGTTTACCTGAAGTATAAGCAATTGCAGTTGTAATATAATATTTATCCATATTATCCCTCCTCTAAAATAAAAAAAGTACTATGACATAAGGACGAGAATTCTCGCGGTACCACCTTATTTCATAATACTTCGATTACACAACTTATATAGTTAACGCCTATCTACGCCTAAGCCTACCTATCGACTTAGAAGTTCAGAAGCCATACTATTATTACTTCATCTTGCTTTCTTTCACCTACAAAGCTCTCTAATAAAGACTCCATAATAAAGCTCTTCATCAATACTTTTTAACAAAAGTTACCAGTAATTTAACATAAATATAATGATTTTGCAAGTATTTAAATATTATCTTTAAATAAACGAGAATTATTTAATGTGAATAAATAACGTTCCGTTTGTTCTTTTACAAGATTTATCAAAGTAGTATCTTTTATTAATATCTTAATATCAATATTCTCAAGTAATTGTCTTTCATAAGTTCCATTAATAAACTTCGTAACATCCGTAATAATCTTTGATTTTACTTCATCCGTTACATCTTCTTGAAATACACGATCTAGTTGTTTTTCTAATTTCTTTGTTGCAGTAGAATATTGTTCCTTTACAATTGTTTTAATCTTTTTATTAACAGCAGTAAAGTCTTTCTTTAATAATTTAATAACAACATCTGAATCATCATCACTATAAGTATTAATCTTACTAGTCAAATCATCTGTTCTTACTTTCTTAATCTTTTTCACACACTTCAATAATTGATCTCTATACTCATCTAACATACTTCCCAAAGACTCTGTATCTAAAACAATTTTATTCTTCTTTGCTAAAGTAAGAAAACGACTCTTAATCACATCCATAGAATCAAGAGGAGGCTTCTTCAACAAAGAAGTAATATCTTCATCGGTAAGTACATTAGTATTATTTTTAATGCTATCGATAATGGCATTCTTATAGGTTTTAAAATGTTGTAATTTAAATTTTTCTAATGTATCTTCCATATTCTTAAAACTCCTAGCATATTAAATTTATCTCATGGGAAAGAAATTAGTCAAGCCTATTTTCTAAATTATCTAAAATTTTATTAAGTAACGGAACTAAATAGAAAATAGGATGCTTCTCTAATTTAATAATATCTAAGACAATTACTAAATTCGTTCCCTTACTTAAGAATCGGAACATATTCGAAATTTCAAAAGAATCCATAAATAATTTTTCCGTATCAAGTCTTTTAACAGTATCTTCATCAAAGACTAATTCAATAGAATTTTTTGTTTGATGAACATTCTTAACTTTAATTTTAGCAGCTAACTTCTCAAACCATTCTTCATACATATAAATAATTAAATCTTCATTAAGTTTACCAAAACGGTCTTCTAATTCACTTTTTACTTCGTTAAATTTGTCTAATGAATCAATCTCATTAATCATTTTATGAATCTCAATCTTTAATACATCTTCTTTAACATAAGTATCTTCAATATGAGTAGATACATTAATTAGTGGTTGTCCACTCTCTTCATCCGTATCTTCTACTTCGATATTTTTACGCTTATTAACCTCTTCATTAAGCATTTTTAAATATAAATCAATTCCAACACTATCAATAAATCCAGCCTGTTCACTACCTAGAATATCTCCAGCACCACGTATTGATAAATCTCGAGTAGCTATACTAAATCCACTACCTAATTCCGTAAACTCTTTAATAACATTAAGTCTCTTAACAGCAGTATCCGTAAGATTCTTAAAAGGCTTATACATAAGATAAGCATAAGCAAACTTATCACTACGACCAACACGCCCACGAATTTGATATAACTGACTTAATCCGAATCGATCCGCATCAATAATAATTAAAGTATTTACATTTGGAATATCGATACCAGTCTCAATAATAGTAGTACAAATTAGTACATCATATTCATGATTAATAAATGCAAACAAACGATTTTCTAACTCATTCTTATTCATTTGACCATGAACAATAGTCATACGTGCTTCCGGTACTAAATTTTGTAATCGATATAATTCTTCTTCTATCGATTGAACTTGATTATATAAAAGGAATACTTGTCCATCACGAGACAATTCTTTATAAATAGCATCTTTAATAATTTGACTATTCTCCTCAATAACATAAGTTTGCACAGGAAAACGATTTACAGGAGGAGTCTCTATTAACGATAAACTACGAATTCCTACCAAAGACATTTGTAAGGTTCTAGGAATTGGTGTAGCAGTAAGAGTTAATACATCAACATTTACTTTATACTGTTTAATTTTCTCTTTATGAGCAACTCCAAAACGTTGTTCTTCATCAATAATAAGTAATCCTAAATCCTTAGGTTTAATATCATCACTAAGTAAACGATGAGTACCAATAACCATATCAATCGTGCCATCTTTAAATCCATCTACAATACGATTAACTTCTTTCGGACTTGTAAAACGATTTAATAATGCTATATTAACAGGAAAATCTTTAAATCTTTTTAAGGCATTTTCATAATGCTGACTAGAAAGAATTGTTGTAGGACACAAGAATAATACTTGTTTGGAATCAAGCATTGCTTTAAAAGCCGCAACAAAAGCAACTTCTGTTTTACCAAATCCTACATCTCCACAAAGCAAACGATCCATAGGAGCAGTACTTTCCATATCATTCTTAATTTGACCTATTGCACGTACTTGATCTTTTGTTAATTCATAAGGAAAAGCATTCTCAAACTCTTCACTTAATTCAGAATCCATAGTGAAAGCAAATCCTTTTCTAGCTTCACGTTCAGCATAAATACGCAACAATTGATCTGCCATATCATTAATACGCTTCTTAACTCTAGTCTTAGTCTTCTCCCACTCTAAACTATCAAGCTTATTAATCTTAGGTTTTACCCCTTCTTGACCAGAATATTTATAGAGCATATCGATCTTTTCAACAGGAATATAGATCTTATCTGTACCTTGATATAAAATCTCTAAATAGTCTTTTGAAATATCATTCAAAGTAAGGTTCTTAATTCCGTTATAAACACCAATACCATGAACATTATGAACGACATAATCTCCAATAGATAACTTTGAAATATCTTTTAAACCAACACCATACTTAAAATTCGTACGATATTTCTTTTTATGTTCCGTATTATGAAATAACTCTTTTGTAGATAAAACAACCGTTTTATCACATTCAAATCCGCTATTTAATTCCGCCTCAATTAAGTTAACTTGATTTAGTACAATAGAATCCATAGTAGATTCAACAACTTTCATATTTAAAGAACTAAGAATCTTACGTAATTGATAATTCTTTAAACAAATAAGAACCGTAAATCCGTCTGCAATTTTCTCACGAATAAAAGCATTCAAACGATCAACATCTTCATTAAAGTTATTAATCGTATGAACATGATAATTTGTAATACCAGACAACTTCTCATTACCAATATTATTAATACTCATATAGTACATCGAATAATCAGAATTAATCTCAGAGAACGAATTCATATAATGACCTTTAAATTCTGTATCAGTCTCTTCCATATAAGTAGTAACTTCATTCATAATATTCGTATAGGATAATTCTAATTGATTATAATCCTTATAAATAGTAATAGGATGATCAAAATAAGAAAGAATACTAGTCACTTTCTCATAATTTGGTAAGAATTTTTGTTTTCCAAACTCTTCTTCTACTACCTCAGAATCCGTAATGAATTCCGAAAAAGGTTTAATTGTAACACTCTTGATCTCTTCAATAGACTTTTGAGTATCATAATCAAATTCACGTATAGAATCAATGGTATCCCCAAAAAACTCAAAACGAACAGGATTTTCCATTCCAATAGGAAAAACATCCACAACAAAACCTCGTACTGCAAACTCTCCTGTTTTATTAACAATAGTCGTACGAGTATATCCACTACCTACTAAATTAGAAACTAATTCATTCGGTTCAATATCATGATTTACTTTTAAATTTAGACAGTGTTTAAGATAAACATCCTTTTCCGGTAAAAATCTTAAATACCCCATCAAATTCGTAATAACAATTTTCTTACCTGATTCTAAAATGGTATTAATAGTCTCTAATCGATTAATTTTTAGATCTGGAGAAATTGCTAAAGCTTCACTAGTAAGAAAATCATCCATAGGAAACAATAATACATCATCAGTATAATTAACAACGGAACTATATAATTGATTTGCTTCATATAAGGAATTAACTACAACCAAAATAGGTCTATCTTCTTTTTTTAATAGACCAGCTAAATAAACACAAAAAAACTCATCGGTAACACCAGAGATACCCATGTCTTTTTTGCTTACGATAGAAAATAAATCAAATAAATTCAATTCACATCACCTATTTTTACGATTGTATTTACTCATTAAATCATGAAAATCCATAGAAAAATAATCATCTAAAACAGATACTAATAAAGAATAACATTCATGTACGCTGTCTAATTCTTCTTTCGATAAACGTCCAAGTACATAATCTTTTGTATCATAATCTTTATTCTTAGAAATACCAATCTTTAAACGTTTATATTCTTGAGTACCAAGATTAGCCTCAATATCTTTTAAACCATTATGTCCACCAGAAGAACCTTTATCACGTAATTTAAAATTACCAACCATTAAATCTAGATCATCTGATAAAACAAGAATATCAGAAGTTTCGATGTTGAAATATTCAACATATTTACGAACTACACCACCAGATAAATTCATATAAGATTGAGGTTTTAAAAATAAAACTTTTTCCCCATGTAAATTAGTTTGAAAAGAAAGACCATTAAACTTATTAGACCAAGAGGCAACAATACCTTTTTTCTCTAAAAAATAGTCAATAAATTCAAATCCCATATTATGTCTTGTATGAACATATTCTTTTCCAGGATTTCCTAGACCAACAATAAGTTTCATAAGATCACTTCCCTACATGATATTCTTTATAAATAACAGACTTAGAAACATTTCGCTCCTTTGCTACTAATTTTATCGCATCATTAGCACTCATTCCATCTCTAATATAAATTTCCACATGTTCAATTATGTCAATATCATCATAATTGACAGTTTCATGATTGCCTTCTACGATTAAAACAAATTCTCCTTTTAAAGAATCTGCAATAGAAATAACACCACTAATTGTATCACGAATTACTTCTTCATGAATCTTAGAAATTTCTCTTTCTAAACATATTTTACGGTCTCCTAAAACATCAAGCATATTTTGTAAAGTTTCTTTTAAACGATGAGGTGCTTCATAAAAGATTAAAGTATAAGGAAATTTAGATAAACCTTGTAATTCTTTCTTTTGCTTAGAAGACTTCGCATTTAAGAATCCATAAAATAAGAAAGGACTTGGTTCAATACCAGAATTAATTAAAGCAGGTACAAAAGCTGTAGCTCCAGGAAGACTAATAACATTAAAACCTTGAGCAATAACTTCTTTTACAACAATATAACCGGGATCACTAATAATAGGAGTCCCTTGATCCGTAACCAAACCAATATTTAATCCATTACGTAATTCCGAAACAACATAATCCTTTACTTTATCTTGATTAAATTCATGACAAGCAACTAATTTCTTTTTAATATCATATTTATTTAATAATTTACCAGTTTCACGTGTATCTTCACATAAGATCATATCAACAGTCTTTAACGTATTTAAAGAACGAATTGTAATATCATCTAAATTACCAATTGGTGTAGGAATTAAATACAAGCTAGCACTATCATCATAACTTATTTGACTCATCTTTTAACCTCCTTCGTTAATTGTTCATACTCCTTCGTCATACTACCATCTTCTTGATACATAATAAAAGGAGCTTCTATCTTTAATCCAACATTTCCACACTTTTGCCCTTCAATAAAGACACGAGTAGACTCTTTATGAATATTTTCATGAATAAAGATAATCTTTTTTGGTTCTATATGATACTTTCTCATAACAGAAACAATCTCCATTATTCTCTCCGTACGATGTACCATAGCAAAATTTCCATTATTTTTTAAGATTCGACTAGCGACAGAAAACATCTTATCCAAATTCATTTTAACTTCATGACGGGCAATAACCTTTTCTTCTTGCTCATTAAAATAATTATGTTCTTGCACCTTAAAATAAGGAGGATTACAAGTAACTAAATCAAACTCCTCATGAAATGGTAAATGATCAATATCATCATGAATTAAAGTAATTTGATTCTCTAAATGGTTATAAGAAACAGACTCTTTTGCTAAATTATATAAAGACTCCTGTATTTCAACACCAGTAATAGACTTATCCGTTCTCTTAGAAAGAATTAATGGAATAACACCATTACCAGTACCCATATCACATATTTTCTTATCTCTTAATCGAATCGTACAAAAATTAGCTAAAATAACACTATCTAAAGAAAAGCAAAAATAATCTAAGTCTTGGTAGATCTTTAGATTATCATATCCTAATATATCATTTAGAACTTTCATTCTTTTCATCCTTTTTAAAAGTAAGAATACCCTTATCTCCTAAATCAACAGTATATGTTCCATTTAAGATATCAATAGCAGTAACTTTACCCATACCTCCAGGAGACTCATACATCATTCCAACTTTAGGCAAATCCTTACGTAATTCTGTATAAACTTCATTTTCATAACCTAAACAGCAAAGTAATCGACCACAAGATCCATTAATTTTTGTAGGAGATAATGCTAAATTTTGATTTTTAGCCATATTAATAGAAACACTACTAAAATCAGATAAGAATGAATTACAACATAAGAATAATCCACATGGACCAAGTCCACCTACTCTTTTTGATTTATCACGTACACCAATTTGACGCAATTCAATTCTAGCCTTAAATTTTTGTGCAATCTTCTTAGCTAATTCACGAAAATCAACACGATTATCAGATAAATACGTAATAACTAAAACAGACTTATCTAAATTATATCTAGCATCAACAAATTGCATATCCAACTCTAAACTCTGACTAGTCTTTTTAGCAAAACTAAGAACTTTTAAAGCTTCTTCTTCTAAATGATTAAAATCTTTAAAATCCTTATCGGTAGCAACACGAAGTACTTTCTTTAAAGGAAGAATAAGATTCTTCTCATTTTCCATATAATTTGCTTTAATAATACGAGCAATAAAAGGTCCAAGATCGGTTTCAATAACAACCTTATCACCAATATTAAGAGTTAAATTATTATTGGATAAAAAATAATGATTTTTACTAGAATCAACACTAGCAACAACAATTTCAATCATAAACTTCACCTATTATTCTAGAAAAGAAAGAATCAACCCAAATTTTATAATTTACGTTATATTCTAATTTTTGCTTTTCATTTTCAATTATTTTAACATAAGATACCATATCTTCTACTTCTATATTACGAATAGATTGAAAAATCGTATCATTATAATCAATATTATTAATATTACTTAAATAATAAACAAAATATTTTTCAATCTCAGATAAGACTTTTATAGCAGTGGCCTTATCAGGTAAAACATTATCAAATATATCTTTATAATAGATAAATAAATTTCTCTTCTTAGAAAAGTATTCTATCAAATTTTCTACTTTATCCTTTATTTCATCATCAATATTTATATTATTACTCTTTAAATTATAAATCTGACAACGAGAGATAATCGTATCTAACAGTAAATAACGATTCTCTGTTAATAGAATAGCAATAATATCATCAGCTGGTTCTTCCAAAAACTTTAATAAACTATTCTCAGAGGAAGTATTTAATTTATCAGCCTGTTTGATAACATAAATTCTTTTATTATCAAATAAAGATTTATTATTAAACTCTTCCTGTAAATCCATAAGTTGCTGCTTCTTTATCCAATTGCTATCAGTGGAAATAACCATAAAATCTGGATAGTTATCAGTATCTATCAAATTACAAATATTACATTTTCCACAATTCAAATTCTGTAAACTTTTATCTTTCTCTTTACATAAAGTTAACTTAGCAACGTTTTTTACAAAGTTCATAGCAGAATCACAATCATCTACTTCAAACAACATAGCATGAGGAACTTTATCTTTTTTGATTACATCATTAATTACTTTTAATGATTTAGAATTAAATTTTTCCTCCATGTTATATCACCTCAAAACATAAATGCTTTTAATATGATCATCACAAAGAAACCAGGTACACCTAAAAAAGATATCGTACCAATGGTAAATATATTAATTGGAATAACCATATTAATAGAAACTGCTAGTAAATTATAAGTATATAAAACCAAACAACTTAATATTATTCTTTTAATTAATCTAAAAATAGAAATCACCTATTAGAAGATATGATGAAATGAAAGAATTATTCTATCGATTTCCGATCATTTAATGCGCGCTCTAAAGTAAGACTATCAATATATTCAATATCAGCACCAATAGGAATACCACTAGCTAACCTACTAACTTTAATATCTAAACCATCTAGTATACGTTTAATATATAAAGCAGTTGTCTCACCTTCAATACTTGGTTTAAAAGCAAAGATAATTTCTTCAAAATGATTATCTTCAATACGCTTTAACAATTTATCAATACCAATATCTTCAGGATTAATTCCCTCCAAAGGAGAAATTAAAGCATCTAAAACATGATATTTCCCATGAAATATACCTAATTTTTCAAATAAGAAAACACTCTTACTATCATCAACAACACATAAAATATGCTCATCCCTACCAGGATCAGAACATATAAAACATAAATCATCATCTGTTAAATTATTACATTCTTGGCACTTGTGGATTTTTTCTTTTACCTCAGTAAGACTACTAGCAAAAAATTCAACTTGTTCATCTTCTAAATCTAATATAGAAAAAGCAAGTCTCTCTGCAGTCTTAGAACCAATCCCTTGTAAACATTTAAAAGATTCAATAAGATTTTTAATACTATCAGGATACATATTTTAATTAGAATAAACCTGGAATATTTCCAAATTTACCCATCTTTTTCTCAGTAGCATCATCAATTTTTTTATTTGCATCATTGATTGCACTTTTGATCATTTCTTCTAACATTTCCATATCATCTTTTTCTAATTGGTCAACTTTCATTTCTACAGAAGATACATCCTTAGTACCTTTCATAGTAATTTTAACCATAGCATTTTCACCAACAAAATCAGTATTATCAATTTCAGATTTTGCTTTTAACATATCTTTTTGTAAAGCTTGAGCTTGCTTTAACATAGCTTGCATATTCATAAATATTATTCCTCCTAATTAATCTCAACTATATCACCAAATAGTTGGATTGCTTCGTTATTTATTATATCATTATTTTCCTCTTGTTGAAAGACTTCAGCAGGCTCCTCTTCAACAGAATAATTAATACCATTTTTCATATCTGCTATATATTTTGTTTTTAATGATTCCCATTCACTATCAGATATAATAGCTACTTTTTTATTAGAATTAGTAACCATATTGTAAACTTCAGTAAATTTATCTAAATAAATCAAATTTTGTTTGACAATAGAATCATATTCATAACTAATGATGATATTATCTTCACTTGCAGCTCGAATTTTTCCATCTAAAATAGAAGAAGCAATAAATCCAATTTCTTGATCAAAAGTATAATCATTAAATAAATCAACTGTTGATAACTCATTCATCAAAATTTGTTTATTAGCTTTTGCTAAAGTGTTATTTATACGAACTTTTAAAATTTCATCAATATTCAAAATTTTATTGGAAGAAGTTCTTTCTTCTGTGGATAGATCTGCCTCAATTGCTACTTCTTCTTTCGAATCCACTTTTGAATCAGTTTTTTTCACTTTTTCTGTGGAATTTTTTTCTTCATTTTCAGGTATTTTTGATTCATTCAAATCGTTGGTATCATTAGGTTTCGTATCGATAGAAACAGGCTCATTTTTGATAGATTCAAATGAATTTTTAAGAGATTTTGTTGAAGAACTACCAGTCTCAACAATTTTAATTGGCACAGAATCCATTTTTAATTTGTTCATAAAATCAAGTAATAACATCTCAATATAGATAATTGGATTAGAACTCTTTTTTATATCATTCATTTTTTCATTAATTAAAAGCACAAATTTCATCAAATCCGTTACGCAAAATGCGCATTCTTTTTTATCAATATAATACGCAATCATCGTACTACGAATGTAACGCATTAAACGATCAATGATATTAATGATATTTTTTCCGTCTTCATTATAGCGTTTAATTTTATCCAAAACTGATGCGTATTCTGCGTTAAAAATATCTTCATAAAAACTGTGAATTTCGTTATTAGTTAAAGTTCCATTAACTTCTGCGTATTCATTTAAAGTAATTTGACCATCACAATACGAATGTAATTGATCTAAAGTACTTAATGCATCACGCATTCCTCCATCACAAGAATACGCAATTTCATCTAAAACTTCATCATCAATTTTAATCTTTTCAGAATCACAAATACGTTTCAAATTAGAAACTATTTTATCTGTGGAAATGCGTTTGAACGAAAAACACTGACAACGAGAAATAATAGTTTCTGGTACTTTTTGTGGATCAGTTGTAGCTAAAATGAAAATTACATGTTCAGGTGGCTCTTCTAATGTCTTTAATAAAGCATTAAAAGCACCAATAGATAACATATGAACCTCATCTATTATATATACTTTATATTTTAATTCAGCTGGAACTAAAGAAATCTTATTCTTAAGTTCACGTATTTCATCTACTCCATTATTAGAAGCAGCATCAATTTCAATAATATCTACGCATTCTTTTTGATAAGAATTCAAACAATTTTTACATTTACCGCAAGAATTTCCATCAATTGGTTCCAAGCAGTTTAATGATCTAGCAAAAATTTTAGATACACTAGTCTTACCTGTTCCTCTCGGACCAAAAAACATATAAGCGTGACTATAAGAGTTGTGAATAATTGAATTTTTTAATGTTTTTACGATAGTATCTTGTCCAAAAACATCATCAAAAGTTAAAGGACGATACTGCCTATATAACGCTTTATACATATATATCCCTCCGAATCACAAATATTATAACATAAAAAAAGACTTTTTTAACGATTCCTTGTGGAATTAAAAAAATCTTTTAGTATTTTGCGTCCTTGATCAACCATCTGATCATTATATAGATTAACTTGTGGATTTGATTTATCTTTTTTCAAAATATTCAAAACATTATTGTGAATTGTTAAATCATCGTTAGAAATTGCGGAAAAAATATTAGAAATACGTGCTTGTTTGATTGCAGATGCACACATTTCGCAAGGCTCTAAAGTAACGTAAATATCGCATCCAATCAAACGCCAATTGTTCAAAACTTTAGAAGCTTCTCGAATTGCTGTTAATTCTGCGTGATACAAGCAACAATTCTGTGACTCTTTTTCATTATAACCTGTTGAAATAATTTTTCCGTCTTTTACAATAACCGCACCAACAGGTATTTCACCTATTTTTAATGACTTCTCGGCTTCTTCAAATGCTCTGTTGAAAAAATATTCTTTATTATCCATAATATTACCTCAAAATAAAAGTGCACATGAAAGTTGGATCTTAAGGCTGCTACCTTCCAGTTCTGACCTGGTTCAAACGCTTTCATTGCACAAACTTATTCTATTATATTTGGGGATAATTGTAAATATTTTCTTGATTCTTTATGAATGAAATTTTTCTCTGTGGAATATTATGTTTCACGTGGAACATTTTTCTGTGGATTAATTATAATTTTTGATGTTTCACGTGGAACATTTGTGAATTACTGCTCAAAAGCATGTGCAATGTTTCACGTGGAACAGTGGAAATATTAAACTAACATTGTCGATAATTATAATAAAAAAACTCTAAAACCTATACATATCAACGATTTTAACGAATATTAACTGAGAATCCTATATAAAACAGTATAAATTATAGATCTAAATTATACACATTTTTTGTGGAAATAATATTTGCTTAATAAATATATATTGATCAAATCTTGTTGAAAAAAATAATTTATGATTAATTGTTAATAAAATAAAAATGATTAATTTTAATATCAAAAATATTTATTCAAAAAACTGTTGATAAAGTTAATTTTATTGCCCGGGAAATAATTTGACCAATTTAAACGCAAAAAAATATTTCCCCGGAAATAATTTGTGCGTGGGAAATACTCGTTTTTTTATAATATTTGATTTAATAAATAATGCTTTAGATCAAAATAAGACTCCATTAAGAATAATTCTATTATTAAAGTATTAAGTAATCTAGTTAATCGATGAATGGATTTTAAGCGATTTAAATTAAAATAGATTGATAACAGGTAGCTAAAATTTCTAAAAATTAATACTTTGAATTTAAGCTAAATTGAATCATTAAATTACGTAAAAATATTAAAATGTTGATAAAAGAAATTGCGTAATAAAAATATTCTTATTAAAACGTAAACAATAAAAATAGTTCATAAAAAAATAACGTATAAAGTTGTGGAAAAAATAATTATTAATTTTTCACGCAATATGCGTAACAAAAAAAATAAAATTAAACGCAAAGAAATAAAAATATATAACAAAAAAAGAAGCATTACGCTTCTTTTATATATTATTCAGATACTTCTTCATTAGTTTCAGTAGTAGCTTCAGTGTTTTCAGTTACTTCCTCTATTGTAGCTTCAACTACTTCAGTATTCTCTTCTGCTTCTTCCTCTTGCTCTACAATCGCAGTAGAAGAAACAATTTGTTCATCTTTTAAGTTAATTAATCTTACACCTTGAGTAGCTCTCTTTAATACAGATACTTGAGTTAATGGCATTTTCATAACTACTCCTGTATTAGTTATGATCATTAAATCATATCCTTCTACAGAATCAATTCTCTTAAGGCTAGCCATTAAACCATTCTTATCAGTTACATTGTAAGCTTTAACTCCCTTGCTACCTCTATGAGTAAGTCTATATTCATCAATATCAGAAATCTTACCATAACCTTTTTCAGTAACAATAAGGATTAAATCTCCATGACTAGTAACATCAGCACCTACAACGATTCCACCATCAAGATCCATACCTTTAACTCCTGAAGCAGATCTACCCATGACACGAACTTCATTTTCATCGAATCTACACATCTTACCGTTATTAGCTCCAATTACTACAAAGTTTTCTCCACAAGTCTTCTTTACACTAATTAACTCATCATCGTCTTTTAATGTAATGGCAATCTTACCACTCTTACGAATGTTATCGAACTCACCAATTTCTGTTCTCTTAACAATACCTTGTTTTGTAACAAACATTAAGTATTTCGTAGTATCATCATCAGATTTAATATTAACAATCGAACTAATGTTCTCATCTTTATCTAATTGTAATAAGTTAATAATTGGTAAACCTTTTGATTGTCTAGAGAATTCAGGAATCTCATAACCTTTAATACGATATACTTTACCTTTATTTGAGAAGAATAATACATAATCATGTGTCCTTAGAGATAACATAATATCCACAATATCTTCTTCATTAGTAGTCATACCTTTAACCCCAACACCACCACGGTTTTGAGTTTTATAAGTATCTTTTCTTAATCTCTTAATATATCCATTCTTAGTGAATGTTAAAATAACATCTTCGTTAGGAATTAATGATTCATCTTCAATATAATCAATAGCTGTCATATCAATATGAGTTCTACGCTCATCTCCATAACGTTCTTTAATATCTAATAGTTCTTCTTTAATTACTCCTAAAATGCGCTCATCGCTAGCTAAAATAGCTTTTAAGTCGGCAATTTGAACAAGTAAGTCATTTAATTCATTTTCAATCTTTTCTCTCTCTAAGCCCGTTAAACGACGTAATTTCATTTCAAGAATAGCATTTGCTTGAACTTCTGTTAATTTAAAGTTATTCATTAATCCTTCTCTTGCTTCATCATCAGAATTAGCAGCACGGATTAATGCAATTACTGCATCGATATTATCTAATGCAATCTTTAAACCTTCTAAGATATGAACTCTTTCTTCACATTTTTGTAAATCGAAACGAGTTCTACGAATAATAATTTCCTTTTGGAATTCAATATATTTACTAATAATATCAATTAAGCCAAGAGTCTTAGGTGTACCTTGATCAAGCATTAAGAAGATAATTCCATATGTTTTTTGGAAATCAGTATGCTTATATAATTGATTTAAAATAACTTGAGCATTTGCATCTCTTTTTAATGTAATAGTAATTTTAATACCATCTTTTAAATCAGAATGGTAATCAGAAATACCTTCAATTGTCTTATTATGAACAAGTTCTGCAACTTTATTTTTAAGATCTAAAGTATTAACTCCATAAGGTACTTCATCAATAACAATATATTGTTTACCATTTTCTTCCTCAATAGTTGCTTTGCTTCGAATAGTAATCGTTCCTCTACCAGTTTCATAAGCTTGACGAATTCCACTATTACCTAAAATAATTGCTCCTGTAGGGAAATCTGGTCCTTTAATATATTGCATCATTTCATCCAATGTAATATCAGGATTATCAATATAAGCAACACATCCATCAATAACTTCACTTAGGTTATGTGGAGGAATATTAGTTGCCATACCAACAGCAATACCTGTAGTTCCATTAACTAAAATATTAGGGAATCTAGAAGGTAATACTGCAGGTTCTCTTTCACTCTCATCAAAGTTTGGAGTAAAATCAACAGTTTCTTTATTAATATTTCTTAATAATTCTAGAGAAATCTTTGATAAACGAGATTCAGTATAACGCATTGCTGCAGCACCATAACCTTCAATATTACCAAAGTTTCCATGACCATCAACTAACATATAACGATAAGAAAAATCTTGCGCCATTCTTACCATTGCCTCATAGATTGAAGAATCACCATGTGGGTGGAATTTACCCATAACATCTCCAACAATTCTTGCACTCTTTTTATGAGGTTTATCTGGAGTATATCCAGAAGAATACATAGAATACAAAATTCTACGATGTACTGGCTTTAAACCATCTCTTAAGTCTGGTAAAGCACGAGCTACAATAACACTCATTGAATACTCTAAGAAGGAGTCTTCAACTTCTTTTACGATATTATTCTTTTCTAAACGATCCATACCTTACCCTCCTAAATATCCAAGTTTTCAACATAAGTTGCATTTGTTTCAATAAATTCACGTCTAGGTTCAACTTCTTCACCCATAAGTTTATTAAATACTTCATCAGCAGCTTGTGTATCTTCTACTGTAATTTGTCTTAAAATTCTCTTATTAATATCCATTGTTGTTTCATTTAATTCTTCAGCATCCATCTCTCCTAAACCTTTCATACGAGCAATATCGTATTTTGTATTAGGAGAAAGAGTAGCTAAGTATTCATCTCTTTCTTGTTCATTTAAGACATATTTAATGACTTTTCCATGTTTAATACAGAAAAGTGGTGGTTGAGCAGCATATACATGTCCTGCTTCAACAATAGGTCTAAAGAAACGGTAGAATAATGTTAATAACAATACACGGATGTGACTACCATCAACATCGGCATCAGTCATGATAATAATCTTATGATAACGAAGCTTTGATAAATCAAATTCTTCCCCTATTCCTGTACCAAATGCAGTAATAATAGTACGAATTTCTTCATTTCCTAAAGCTCTATCAAGTCTAGCTTTTTCAACGTTTAATATTTTTCCTCTTAAAGGAAGAATAGCTTGCGTCATAGAATTTCTACCTTTAATAGCAGATCCACCTGCGGAATCTCCCTCGACTAAGAAAATTTCACATTCTGTAGCATCTTTACTCTTACAATCAGAAAGTTTTCCATAGAAGTTTGTAACATCTAAGTCCCCTTTTCTTCTTGTTAATTCTCTTGCTCTTTTAGCAGCAACTCTTGCTCTACTAGCTGTCATTGCTTTATCCACAATAATTCTAGCTTGATCTGGATTCTCCATTAAGAAACGATCAAATGCTTCAGAGAAAATATCACTAGCAACTCTTCTTGCTTCTGCATTACCAAGTTTTGTCTTAGTTTGTCCTTCAAATTGTGGATTTGGATGTTTAATTGAAATAATCATAGATAATCCTTCTTTAACATCATCTGCAGAAAGATTATCATCTTTATCCTTTAAAATATTAGCATTCTTTGCATAGTTGTTTAATAAACGAACTAATGAGTTTCGAACACCTTCTTCATGAGTACCACCTTCAGGAGTAATAATGTTGTTAACAAAGGAATAAATACTTGAATTATAAGTTTCGTTATATTGTAAAGCTACTTCTAATTCAATATCATAAGTAGTTTCATTATCCTTTGGTCCAACTTTAACACTTTGTTGACCTTCTACATAAATAATAGAATCATGAATTGGATGTTTTGAAGAATTTAACATTTGAATATATTCAACAATTCCACCTTCATAGTAGAAACTATCTTTTTTATCATCTACTCTTTCGTCATATAGCGAAATACGTAATCCTTTATTTAAGAAAGCTAACTCTCTTAATCT
>JAFUFG010000163.1 GCA_017470045.1 Bacilli bacterium
ATCTACAGGCTTTCCACTAATAGGATCGACTAATACGACAGATACATTCTTAGGAATAGAGTACCAGGAATCTTCATCTTTTCTTCCTTTTTCATAATATTCAACAGACTGATACCAAATACTTTGAGCATACTTATATTCACTTTTCTTTAAAGCTTGGTTATCATCATATCCGACCCATACAGCACAAACAATATCTTTGTTATAACCAATATTCCAATTATCACTATTCGTAGTACCACTTTTTAAAGCAAATTTATGAGTTAATTTATTATTTAAACTAATTGCAGTAGGATAATTATAATCAATATAATCTGGGTCATAAGTAGAGGTAAGCATATTATTTAGAATAAAGGTCAGATTGGAATTTAAAACCAACTCTTTGGAATTCTTATTTTGATATAATACTTTTCCATTTCCATCCACAATTTTCTCAATAAAATGTGGTTTTACTTTGTATCCCTCATTCGCAAAAGCAGAATAGCCAGCAGCCATCTCTAATATACTAATCTCGTTAGTACCTAGAGGAAGAGAAGGGATATCTTCTAATTTTGCAGTAATGCCAACACGTCTTGCAATATTGATTAAAGCATCACTCCCAAGAAATAAATGGGTTTTTACAGCATAAATATTTTCAGAATAAGCAACTGCAGTAGCCATAGAAATTGGCTTATTTCCATAAACATCATTATAATTGACTGGAGAATATCCATCTTTTCCTACTTTAAAGGTAGTCTTTTCACTAGTAAAGGTAGAACTAGTAGTAAATCCATTTTCTAAAGCAGCATAATATAAATAAGGTTTCATAGTAGATCCTACTTGTCGGATAGACTTCGTTGCACGGTTATAAGAAGATTCAAAATAATCTTTCCCTCCCATCAAAGCAAGGATTCCACCAGTATCTGGATTCATCATTACAACAGAAGTTTGTATCTCCGAATCTGGCATAGTTTCTTTTACAGTCTTTTCCAATTGTTTTTGCATATCAACATCTAAATTTGTATAGATTTTTAATCCCTTTATTTCTTCATAGCTCTTAGGAATCCCACGAATGGTTTCTAATTCATCTAATACAGCATCTTGATAATAAAGATAGGAATCGGACTCTACCTCTTCTTCTTTCGAATGAAAGGTTAGTTCCTCCAAATATGCATCTTTCATCTGCTGTTCTGTAATAATCCCATTCTCTTTTAATAAATTTAAGATACTTTTTTGACGACTTTTTGCAAGATCAAAGTTAATTAAAGGAGAATATACCGAAGGTGCTTTTGGAATACCAGTTAACATACTAGCTTCTGCTAAATCTAACTCATCCGGTTCTTTATTAAAATAATATCGACTAGCATTCGCTATTCCATACTGACCATGACCATAATTAATCGTATTTAAATATCCTTCTAAGATCTCTTTTTTGGAATAGTTTGCTTCCATTCGCAAGGTATACCATATTTCATCCCATTTTCTCTTCCATGTTTTATCAAAGCTTAAAAATAAATTCTTTGCATACTGTTGAGTAATCGTAGAAGCTCCTTGAGAAGTAGAATGACTTGTAATATTTATATACGATGCTTTCGCAATACGAAAGAAATCGAATCCGAAATGCTTGTAAAAGTTCTTATCTTCGGTATAAATCGTAGACTGAACCAAATAATCCGATATATCGTCCAAAGAAGTCCATTTCTTAGATTGACTACCTTCAAAAAAAACGTTATTATTACTATCGTAAAGTAGTAGATTATTCGCATTGTTAATCATTAGTTTTGGAGCAGTCTTAATATATAGAAAAACTCCACCAATTCCAATTACAGCAAGAATAAATAATAAACGAATCAATCGAAAGAATAAAGATCTTCTTTTTTTCATAGTATCAACCTCAAAAAGTAGTGTGCGTATAATAATGAAAAATATGTATGAAATTTGAGTATTTTGTGCTATAATCTTTACTAAGTTTTAAAGGAAGAGGTGAAATTTCATGAAAATGCATATTAAAGTAACAACAATTACTCCAGAAGATAACATCAAATATGAAATTGATGCTCTTTATGATGCAAGAAAAAATTCCATCTCTTATGTAGAAAAAGATGAACTTAACACTATCGTGCGGTTTTCTTATGATACGTTAGAATTAACACGGTCTAACAAAGATTATGAAATAAATTATAAATTTGAAGAAGGGAATAGTACCAAAGGTACAATTAGAGTAAGAACCCTACCAAATGATGTGATTACGAATATTCATACAAAGAAAATTGAACGAAAAGATAATGACATAAAAATTGAATTCACAACGGAGGACCATTGGGTTACTTACCAAATAGAGGTGAAATAAATGAGTATTATAAAAGAAACAAATCAAGAATTAAAAGAGGTTTTTAAAAATGCAGGATATGATGTTGAAAAAATCAACTTACTTCCATCTAACAGAAAAGATTTAGGAGATTTTCAAATAAATGAAGCATTTAACTTAGCAAAACAATATGGAAAGAATCCTAGAGCAATTGCAGAAGATATCGTAAAAGAATTAGAAAAAGACAATAAATTTACCAATATTAATATTGCAGGACCTGGATTTATTAATATTACATTAACGAATGAATATCTAGTAGAACAATTAAATAAGATAAATGGAAATGTAGTAGAAAATATTGATAAACCAGAACCAAAAAAAGTAGTAATTGACTTTGGAGGAGCAAATGTAGCCAAAGCTTTACACGTAGGACACTTAAGAAGTGCAAACTTAGGAGAAGCTCTAAAAAGATTAGCTAGAGTAATGGGATATACCGTATGGGGAGATACTCATCTAGGAGATTATGGTAGACCATTAGGATTAGTAGAGTTAGAAATTAAAAAGATGTATCCAGATTTACCATATTTTGATGAATCTTATACAGGAGACTTCTCAGAAGTAGAATTACCAATTACGAATGCCGATTTAGAAAGAATTTATCCACTTGCTTCTGCAAAATCAAAAGAAGATGAAGCTTACTTAGAAGAAGCAAGAGAAATAACAGCAAAGATTCAAAATAAAGAAAAAGGTTATTATGAATTATGGAAAAAAATCATTGATATTTCCAAAGCAGAGATCAAAAATGTTTATGATAGTTTAAATGTACATTATGATTTATGGTATGGAGAAAGTGATGCGATTCCATATGTAGAAGAATTAAATCAAATCTATGAATCAAAAGGATTATTAAAAGATAGTGATGGAGCAAAGATTATTGAAGTAGCAGAAGAAACAGATAAAGCTCCAATGCCACCACTTTTATATATTAAATCAAATGGTTCTATCTCTTATGAAACAACAGATTTAGCAACCATCTTACAAAGAAAACATGAATTTGATCCAGATGAAATCTGGTACTGTATCGATGCAAGACAAGAGTTACATGTAGAACAAGTATTCCGTGCAGCAAGAAAAGCAGAACTAGTAGATCCGTCTGTTAAATTAGAATTCATTGGATTTGGTACCATGAATGGAAAAGATGGAAAACCATTTAAAACAAGAGATGGTGGAGTAATGACTCTAAAGAGTCTAATTGACTTAGTAAATGAAGAAACCATCCAAAGAATAAAACTAGAAAGTGTTACAGAAGAAGAAAAGAAAAGCATTGCTCATAAAGTAGCAATTGCCTGTTTAAAATATTCGGATTTAATCCCATTCAGAGGAACGGATTATATATTCGAAATTGAAAAATTCGCCGACTTAGAAGGAAAGACAGGGTCTTATATCCTATATTCAACCATTCGTATGAAATCACTACTAAAGAAAGCAGAAGGTATAAAACAAGATAAAATACATAATCTATTCTCTAGTGATGAAAAAGAAATGGCTTTAACAATCCTAAACTTACCAGTAGTCTTAACAAAAACATTAGAAACAAAGTCAATGAATGAGATTACAGATTACTTATATAAACTAACTTCTCAATACAACAAATTCTATTCAGAAAACAAAGTATTAATAG
>JAFUFG010000019.1 GCA_017470045.1 Bacilli bacterium
ATATTCTATCCATATCATTTTGTGTAAAGTGTTCTGGAATCCTAGCAGCATTGCAAAGTCTTAATCAATCTTGCTGTACAACTTGTGCTAACTTTATGATATTTCCATCACGTTTTCTAATACCTTCTTTATAAAGAGATACATATGCAACTCATGCTGCAACAGCAGATAGCTCTTTATCATTTAAGAGTGGTAATTGTGTTTCATCATCCATTAAAATTCCATGATAAACAACCATTACTCTTTTATAATCGTGAGAAAAATATAATACGCCATCACCTTCATCATATTTAACTAATTTACCTCTAGTTCAATATGGATCTTCATTCCATTTCCAAAAATCAATATAACCTTCTGTTCAAAGGGATGGTATTGCACTAAAATCTGTTGCAGAACTAGTCATTTGAGCATCGGGAATTGGTACATGAACCGATTCAATTACATCAACATTACAAGGTAATTCTAATTTTCCATTTACAACATCACCAATATAACGATATAATCTAGTATGTTTATTTCCAATTCTACTTCATCCTTCTAATGCGATATCTTCAAATTCGTTTTCATAAGCCATTACACCATAAAGTGTATCAGCTAAACTATAAGCTGCATTAAAATTATGTAACATTATCTAGGCGTTTGAGTGTTTGGTAATACTTGAGCATTTGCACCTCTATAATATCTAAGTTTTTGCTCAACTAATCTTCTTTTAATTTCATTAGAAACAGATCCTAATTCTAAGAAGTCGTGTCTATCACAACAATTAAATTGTTCCAGCTGTCTAGGATCTCTAAATACAGCTAATACTGATATATATTTTACAAATGGAGCATTAAAAATCCATCCGTCATACATTCCATTTTCATTTGGTGCTTTTTGAATATAAACGTATGGTTTATCAGCACCACGTTTTTTATATTTACGATATTTTAATCCATCTAAAGAATGATAAACATCATATCGTTCTTTTTTATCAATTGTTCCAAGTCATTCTATAGCATCTGTTCCAAGATCGTTCATTAGAATTGGAATTTCAAAATGCATTTCTGAAGTACCGGATGAAGTTTTACAACATTTAGCCGGATCATCACAATTAACTTCTATACAGTTAAGAGCTAACATTAAGTCATGGGGTTTTAATATACCTTTAAGATACCAATCTTTAATGACAGTTTCTCTAAGTTCAATAACTTCATCTTCTAACTGCTCCATCGATATATTTGGATTTGCATTTGTCCCACTTAATCCTGCAACAATATCATTATATACAGCTGAACTAATTTTACTCAATTCCATATCATTTATATTTATAAAAAATACCTTTATAAGAACTTTGGTCTCTACAGCATCTAGCGATACAACAGCTAATACTTCGCAGTTCCTTTTTATCTTTTGGATTAAATTCATTTGCTGCTTCTAAAGGAGATGCAAACTCTTTTAAAATGTTATTAAATTTATCTAATTTTACTACAACTTTTCGTTTAACAGGTGGAATTGTTAACAGTATTGTTTCTTGTTTTTGAATCCATTGAAACCCGCCATACTGTTTTTTACCTTTTGTATAACAATCACTAATAGCAGTTCTACATAAATTTAATTCTTTTGCAGCAATTGTAACAGAATCTCATTCTCTTATAAAGTCTCCATCCAGAGAGTATTGTAGAACAGCCTTACTGCAATGTTTTATCATTTCTTCAACTCTCTTTTTACATTGTTCAGTTGTTAACTTTGGACCTCCTCGAAGTTTTGCTTTTTCTGACATTTTCTTTTTAGTTTCTTCTGAAACAACATGCCCTTTTTGAGATTCGGATCTTGATTTAGAATAAGTATTTCTTCCACCTTTAGTAGAATTATATCCTGCTGTATAAGTATTAAATAAATTTATATAATATTTTTCTAATATATTTAATTGATTTAATAATTCTTCCTTATTGTTTATATTAATACGTTCAAGAACTTCGTATTTAAAGTTTTCAGGGCCGTATTTACGTCTAGCTAAATCAATTTTACCACCATTACAATAATTCCTGTTAACAGAATTAAATACAGATCGTCTGGCACTTTCATATATGGTTTGTCCGATATACTTCTTGCCAGACGGAGAAGTATAACAATAAACAATTCCTTCCATGACTATTAAATTAAAAAAGAGCGAGCGAGATTTATTCTCACCCGCTCTAAGTGAATATTATTATCTATTATTAAGCAGAAGGAGTAGTAGGAGTGATTCCGCATGCAGAAAGAGCGGCATCAAAATCAGATACTACATCACTCTTAACCCAGAAGATATGACGAGTAACAGCATCGACCTTCTGACCAACACCGGAAAGACCTCCAAATCCAGGACGAGGAGAATCATATGCAAATGAGTACATTGTATAAATTGCTCCAGGAACGGGTGTTTCATCAGAATTGAGAGCTGCATAACGTCTGTTTGCATACGTAGGGAAGCGATAGTTCTCTACAAGTTTGTCACCAGTTCCGAAAGGAACCTTCGTTGCAGTGGCAGTATAATCATCTTTTACAAGTTCATATTTGTCAAAGCTACAACCATCACATGCACCTTCAACGAGTTTCTCAAGTTTAGCACCTTCAAACTCCATTCCAAACATAGATGCAGTAAGTACTACAGAAGTACTACTCTTAGCAACAGTAACAAACTTATTATTGTAAGGAATAGCATCATTTAGAGCTGCCACAAGTTCATCTGCAAAAGTAGCACCAGTTTTATGAGTAAAACCAACAACAAGTGGTTTACCGAAAGATGCCCAGTTAGGATATGCATACTCAGAGAGTGCAGCAGGATCAAGAAGCTTAACAAAAACAGAGAACTGATAAACATCACCGGCAGCAGGAGATGCAGGAGCAGTTACTGTAAGAGTTGCAAGTTGTCCATCATAGCCAGGAGTCTTAAAGACAACACCTTCTCCACGAGGGAAAATAAGGTCTTTACGATAATCACCAGCACGTTCGATAACAAGGTGTTTAACACCAAGAGCCTCATCCGTATAAGTACTGATTCTCTTGTTTCCAGTTAATGTACCAACGTTACTGTTAATAATAACTTCATGTGTGTAATCAAACATAATTTTCTAAAAATTAAATTGTTAAACTATTTACTATCCGCAGAAGGAACCCCACCAATTGTTTGATTGATTGCAAAATGTGTTTGCAATCTTTGATCACCAGCATTTTCAAATAATAGCTTAATAAAGATATTTATTATTTCATATGCTACTGGATCTGGGAATTCACATTCTTTGGTGTTATCTTCAACGCTATTTACATCTTCCCAAGTAAGTTGTATAATTTCAGGAAGTTTCAAATAATCTACATAAACAACATCTGGAGAATAAGTTTTACTTTTTCCACATCTAATCTCCATCAATGTGCCCTCACAATTTCCTTCAACTTCACAATTACAATCGCTACTAGAAGGACACTCTTCTGTGCAACATGGTTTAAGAACGGATTGAATTTCATTTTTTCATGCAGGCGAACTACAAGAATCAAGATCACACGGATCTAACAAGTTCTTTAAACCAAGTTCTGTAGATAATTTTCCAGCATCTAAAGAGGTATTTATATAAAAATATGGCCTTTTATATGTTGGTTTTAAATATGCGTTGTTTATTATATCTGGAAATTGATTTGCAGTCAGTCTTCTACACAATGATCATATTCCGCCTAATGAATCGTCATCTGGAACATTACATTTATTTGTATCATCGTCGTTACATCTTTTCTTGAAGTGTGCTGTGCAATTTAATACATGAAAATAATCTGGGGGGAGAATTGCAACATAATTAGCGTGTTCCATAGGATGTATTATTTTATTTTGTTTATACACATCCAATTCAACACTTCTTTGTAACCAACGTAAATCGTCAGAAGATTGCTGATTTAAATCAAATCTAGCATACGTTAAGTTTATATATTGAATGATGGCCTTATTGATTAAGTAGTTATATTCCTCTATTAAAAGAGTTGGAGCCTCATGCTTATTTTGTTCAATTAAGGCCGAATTGTAAAGGTCAAGTCAGGTCATCTTAATATTCAATTAATTAATTCTTAGATTTAGATGTCTTAGTCTCGGTTTCTGTAGGCTGCATAAACTGAGGGAAAGTTTCACGTTTAATTTCCTCTAAAATAGACTTATTACTAGGAATCTTAAAGAAAGATATTACTGCATCATCCGTCATTCCAAGAACGGTATCACCGTAAACGAATACGCCATTCTTTTTGCGAATTATATTCTTGTCTCTAGCTTCAATAAATAACAAGCGAAGTGCGGTATCTCCATTTGTATAAAGGTCGATAATCTGATTAGGATTCTTTTCAGCAACCTGATACAGATAATCCTCTACATCTGAAGATGGCGCATATCTCATATTCTTACCAAGTAGTTTACACTTCGTAAGACGTCCATCTGCAGAATCTTCTTCAACAAATCTGAAAGCTTTCATAATAAGTTTCTTTCTACTAACACTTCTTTCAGATTCCTCACCAGGTACATCAATATATAGTTCTGCTGTACCGTATTTCTTTGCATCACCATCAATTAGAAGTACACCATTTTCATCTCTAGCATCTCTAGAAGGTACAAATAAGTCGTGATTTTTAATAGCATTCCAAATATTTTCTTGACGCTTATCAGAAAGATCAAAAGTAGTTCCATCAACAACTACAACATCAAGATCTTCTGGAATAAAATAAGCAGATTCAGGATTGTTCCTTTCTGCATCTGATAACACCATTTCTGAACGACCATCCAATCCAATTCTAGTTTGCTTTACCCAAGGCCAATTAAGTCCATTAGGCTGTTTAGTTGGCTGAAAATGATATTCTTTTACCTTATAAACCGATCTAATTGTTATAACTTTATTATTCATATTATTTCTCAATTATCTAAAACATTATATCTAAGAAAAGTAAAAGGCCCAGCCCATAAGAACTGGGCCTATAATCTATATATATTATTCTATATTAATCCTAGAATAGAGGATTTCCAGTGTCCTCACCAAGGAAGACAACAGAACGATAAGGATTGTAAAGTGCTCTTATTATTACAATGTAATAACTTAGACTATATCTTTAACAACATTAATCAATGTATTTATACCTAAATCCTTTATGAAATTGATCACGCCCTTGTAAAACGTGGGCAACCCCATTACCAACAGCTTTTTTACATTCTGTTGCAGAACTAAACGTTTCTAAT
The DNA here is from genome assembly GCA_017470045.1 of Bacilli bacterium. Next base: position 5,222 of record JAFUFG010000019.1, read on the forward strand.
AAATTTCAATCGTTATCATATTTTCCAACCTTTCTTGCAGTTCCAGTTTTTGGACGATGCGGAGTAAGAGAATCAAGCTTTACCATAGACCAAAGATATCCACCAGCTTGACGCTTAAGTTTAATCGCATTATAAATATTAGATGTAAACCCAAGTGTTTTATTTGCTTGTAAAGCAGAGGGTCACTCTTTAATAAATTCTCCAGATAGTGAATATTGATAAACAGTAGTATTCTTTATTTTTTCTGTTTTTGCTATATCAAAAGAAGGTGCGTATTCTGTAAGAAAATACTTATTACCACACTTTCTGCCTAATTTTAAAGCTTCTCCAATTCCGCTATCTGATATGTTGTTACATCTAGCACAAGCTCTAATTGATTCGTAACAACATTCATACTCTCCATTTGAAGCATATTGAAATATAACAATTCCTCTTGAAACATCTTCTGTTTTATAATATGTTAAATCTAATTTATCATACTTTTTATCAGATCAATAATATCCGGCACCTTTGATTTTCTCATGAATAGCTCTTCAAATAGTTCGCATGTGCCTATTTACAATTATAGATGCAGCATGAATTGATTCGTATTCTGCAACAAAATCTCCATTTGTATCATATTGATATGTTTTTATAGAATTGTTATATCATGCGTTTTTTCCACCTAAAATCATATTGTAAACATCTGGTCTTTTTAAAAACTCTTCATTTACAATATCTGCCTCTAACATATAAGCTTCATCTTCATCATCAAATATACTTATTATGTTTCTTATAAAGTTAGATGGACCAAATTGCTTTACAGCGTATTGAAAATTAGTTGTTGGATTGTTATATGAACTTGGTTGATTACAATAAACTCCACATCCAATATAACCATCAAATACATCAGGATTAATGGTCTGATGCACACCGACATAAATAAAACGATTGATTTTATTAGTTGTACAATATACAATGTATTTAAATTTGTTATTCTCCATTTCAGATTTAATTTTAATATTAATAAATTAATCTTATGGCTTACGCCTAGTCGTTGAACCTTTTCATACATTTTCCTTAAGGAATTTTATATAAACTTGGCTGCTGATTAATCAACACTTCTTATTTTCAAGCATTCACACTTAATCTTTCGATTTATGTTGTAGCTAAGAAGTTATAAGACCTTCCAGCAATTAAAAGAATTTTTTGAGTTCTATTTCTAGAACAAAGGACCAGTTATACTAGCCCAGCATATCCTCATGCCACAACGTGGCTGCCAGCAACGCGGCTTGAAACTTCGCCAGAAGAAAGACCATCCTTTCCACCAACGCCTACAATCCAGTTATGAATGAACTGACCGCCCTTGAAAGTAAGCATTTCCATAGCAGGCTTGTTGGAAATACCATCAGCGGTAAGGTCTACCA
>JAFUFG010000164.1 GCA_017470045.1 Bacilli bacterium
AACTGATAAAGTAGTAAGTTCTAGTTATCAAGTAAAAGTAAATGATGAAATCGAAGTAGAAGAAGAACTAGATTTTGAAATGAATGTAGAACCAGAAGATTTACCATTAGATATCATCTATGAGGATGATGACTTATTGATTATTAATAAGGCTAGTGGAATGGTAGTGCATCCTGCACCAGGACATTACACTGGTACCTTAGTAAATGCATTACTATATCGTTTTAATCTTACAAGTGGAGAAAAAGAACGTCCTGGTATTGTACATCGTTTAGATAAAGATACTAGTGGATTAATGTTAGTAGCAAAGAATGAGTTTACTCATGAAAAGTTATCTGATATGATTTCAAAAAAAGAAGTAGAAAGAAAATACTTAGCAATCGTAGATGGTTTAATTAAACATGAAACTGGTACGATTGATGCTCCAATCGGAAGAGATTTAAACAATCGACAAAAGATGTCTGTAACAGAAGTTAATTCGAAAGATTCTATTACACACTTTAAAGTATTAGAAAGATTTCATAATAATACGTTAATTGAATGTTTACTAGAAACAGGTAGAACTCATCAAATCAGAGTTCATATGGCATATATTGGATATCCTGTAAATAACGATCCTTTATATGGTAGAGGAAAAGCAACAGACTTCGGTCAAATGTTACATTCTTATAGTATTAAATTAAATCATCCAAGAACTGGAAAAGAGTTATCATTTACGATAGAACCTCCAAAAGAATTTCAAGATAAATTAGAAGAATTAAGAAACGAGTAATTTGCTACTCGTTCTTTTTTATTGTAAAATAAAGATATAAGTGCTATAATATGCGCTAAGAAAGCAGGGGATTTTTATGACAAAAGAAGAACTATTAGAATTAAAAAAGAAAATAGCAAAAATGTCAGAAGAAGAACAAAATCTTCGTAATCTAAAACTAAGAGCCATTGGTTTAGGAGAAGAAAATGGAGAGAAAACTGGATACGCTAGTATTGATAAGCCTTGGTTAAAATATTATACAAAGGAATCAATCACAAGAGGTATTTCTAATAAGAGTATCTATCAATTTATGAAAACACAAAACGAGGAAAAGCAAGATTTAATTGCTATCGATTACTTAGGTAGAAAAATCACTTACGGTGAATTGTTAGAAAGAATTGATGACGTATCAAAGTCATTCCAAAAACTAGGAGTTAAAGAAGGAGATATTGTAACACTATCAGTTGCAAACATTCCAGAAAATGTAATTAGTTTTTATGCTCTTAATAAAATTGGAGCAATTGCTAATATGATTGATTTAAGATTAAAGGGAGATAAATTAGTAGATGCAATAAATAGTTTAGACTCCAAATACTTAGTTACAACAGATTTATTCCTAGAAAACTTAGATAATGAAAAAGAAAAATTAAATTTAAATGGAATTATCGTAACTTCACCATTTGATTCACTACAAATGCCATTGAATAATATAATTAAATTTACAAATAGAATTAAATACGATAAAAGACAATACATTCCTTGGAATCAATTTGAAAAGATGGGAAAAGAAAGAAAAGTAAAAGATGCAGATGTAGATCAAGAAGATGTTGCATGCATATTACATACAAGTGGAACAACAGGAAATCCAAAACGTGTAATGTTAACAAACAAAAATTTTAATGCGATGGTTTCACAATACAATAATAGCGTTGTAACAACACAAGAGGGAGAAAGATATTTAAGTCAAGTTCCGCCATTCTTAGCATATAGCGCATTAATGGCTATACATCTTCCATTATCATATAGTTTAAGAATTGAAATGCTTCCTAACTATGAACCAGATAAATTTGCACGTAACATTTATAAGTTGAAAACAAAGCATGCTTTAGCTGGCCCTGCAGATTGGAACAACTTTTTGGCAGATAAAAAAGTACCAAA
>JAFUFG010000165.1 GCA_017470045.1 Bacilli bacterium
AAAAATTAAAAAGAGAAAATATTAAAACAGAAAAAAATGCTAATGATGTCCACTTTGAGGTTGGAAAGAAAATACGACAAACGATTAAAGAATTAGGTGGTACGATGCCAGAAGATTTACCAACTCCTAAGAAAAGTTTAAAAGAATTAGAGCGAGAAAAGAATCACCTTCTAGAGAAAAACGAAAAATAAAAGAAAGCTATTGACTGGAAAATTAAAGTAGAGTAATATGATATTAACAAAATGTTAATAAGAGGAGGCTAACATGAAGATAAGAGAAAAGAAAATCGAAGAATTAAAGAAGATAAAGAAACTATTAATTGTAATTGATATGGTGAATGGATTTGTAAAAGAAGGTGCACTTGCATCTCCTAGTATTCAAAGAATTCTACCAGAAAACAAACGATTAGTAGAATTGTTTTTAGAAGGAGAAGACTCTGCAGTAGCATTCATCCGTGATTCTCATACAAAAGAAGCAGTAGAATTCAATGTATTTGGTTCTCACTGCTTAGAAGGTACAGTAGAATCAGAATTAGAAGATACGTTAAAACCATTTGAGAATGATGCATTAGTTTATAAAAAGAACTCTACAAACTTTGTATTCGCGCCATCTTTCCAAGAAGACATTGCTTCTATGGAAAATTTGGAAGAAGTTGTATTAAATGGATGCTTATCCGACTATTGTGTAAAGAATGGTGGTATTACTTTGCGTAACTTATTTGATCAACAAGATCGTAATATTAAAATCTATGTAGAAGAAGATGGAATCGATACATTTGATGCGCCAAATCATAATAGAGAAGAAGAAACAGAACATGCACTACGTGATATGGCAAATAATGGATTAATTCGAATCAAAAAATACGAGGTGAAATAATGAAAAAGTTAAATGATACAATGTTATGCGATGACTATGAAATGAAAATGGGACAAACTTATTTTGATGCAGGAGAAAAAGATACAGAAGTAGTATTTGATGTATTCTTCCGTAGAAATCCATTTCAAGGTGGTTATACCATTTCTGGTGGTTTAGATAATATTATTGATTACATTAATAATTTTCATTTTGATGAAGAAGATATCGAATATCTTCGAAATACGAATAATTATTCCGAAGAATATTTAGAATATTTAAAAAATATTAAATTTACTGGAGATTTATATGCCATTCCAGATGGAACTCCAATATTTCCAAATGAACCAGTATTCACGATTAAAACAAAAGTAATTGAAGCACAATTATTAGAAACTGCTATACTAGCTCACTTCAATCACGCATCCTTAGTAACAACCAAAGCAAAAAGAGTGACAGAAGCTGCCGAAGGAAGAAGTGTCATGGAGTTTGGAGCAAGACGTGCAAGAGGAACAGCTTCTGCATACGAAGCTAGTAAATATGCAATTGTTGGAGGATGTTCTGGAACAAGTAATGTAAAAACTGCACAAGAGTTAGGCATTAAGGCACTAGGAACAATGGCTCACTCTTTAATTACATTCTATAATGACGAAAGAAAAGCGTTCCTTCAATTTGCTAAATCAAATCCAACAAATTGTCTATTTTTAGTAGATACTTATGATACTTTAAATAGTGGAATACCAAATGCGATTTGGGTAGCAGATAATTATTTAAAACCAAATAATATTCCATTTAAAGGAATTCGAATTGATAGTGGAGACTTAGCATATTTATCCAAAGCAGCAAGACAAATACTAGATGAAGCAGGATACAAAGATGCACAAATCTGTTTATCTAATGGATTAGATGAACATACCATTACCTCTTTAATCTATCAAGGAGCACAATTTGATTCTCTAGGAGTAGGAGATAATATTGCCGCATCAAAAGACCGCGTAGATGGAGTTTATAAATTAGTAGCCGTAAAAGAAAATGATCATTTTACTCCAAGATTAAAAGTAAGTAATGATACAGTAAAATCAATTAATCCTGGATTTAAAAAAGTAATTCGTTTCTACGATAAGGATACCGGTTTTGCTTTAGCAGATGTGATTGCTTTTAAAGATGAAGTAATCCCAACAGAAGAATATACGTTAATCAATCCAAGTGATGAATGGAAACAAAAAATAATTTCAAATTATGAGATTCGTGAATTACAAGTACCAGTATTCCAAAATGGAGAACAAGTATATACAATGCCATCTGTATTTGAAAGACAAGAATACTGTAAGAACGAAATGAACACTCTATATCCAGAAATAAAACGTTTAGAGTATCCTCATGAATACTATGTTGATTTATCTGAAAAACTATTACAAGTAAAGAAAGAATTAATTGAAGAACATAAACTAGGGAGTAAATAATGAGACAAGAAAAACTACAAGAATTAAATCAAAAGATTGATGCGATAAAAGCAAAGTCTATAGTAAAAACTTATAGTCAAAATCATTTCTTATCATTAGAAGCGTATGAAGTAGAATTAAACAATGGAAAAAGAATGATAAGAGAAAAGATGGTAAAGAAGAATAAAACAGGTGATGCAGCAATCATCTTACCAATATTAAATAGTGGAGAAGCATTGATTACAGTAGAACCCAGAGTATTCACCAAACGAACAGTAGGAGTAGGATTAACAGCAGGATATATTGAAGAAGGAGAGACACCACTTCAAGGAGCAAAAAGAGAATTACTAGAAGAAACAGGATGCGTAGATGCTGACCTAGTAGAAGTAGGTGCTTTCTATCAAGATCCAGGAGTAACTAGTGCTTATATTCATTGCTTTGTCGCAACCAATTTAAAAGAATTTGGAAGTCGTCATTTAGATAAAGATGAAGTAATTGATAATATGACAGTAACAATAGAAGAATTACAAGAATTAATCGAACTAGGGTATATCGAAGATGCCTCAACACAATTAACCATCTATAATGCCCTAAAGTATTTAAGGAGATAACTATGTTTGATGCAAAAAAAGAAACCGAAAAAATAATCGAATTTATTCGTAATTATTATAAAGAAAATCATATTAAAGGAGCCGTTATTGGAATTAGTGGAGGAAAAGATAGTGGAGTATTATCAGCGTTATTTGCCAAAGCCATTGGACCAGAAAATATAGTCGGTATTACGATGCCATGTGATTCCAAAGAAACGGATAAGATAGATGCAAAAAGAGTTGCTGATAAATATGGATTTGAATTAATTGATATTGATTTAACAGACACCTTCCATACTTATGAAAAACAATATGAAAAGTTCCAACAATCCGAAATGGTTTATACAGATTCCAATATTAACTTTAAGCCAAGACTTAGAATGGCTACTTTATACTATGTAGCAGCAATGTATTCCAAAATGAAACAAGGAACTTATATTGTAGCTGGTACAAGTAATAAATCCGAATCATTCGTTGGATACTTCACCAAAGGTGGAGATTCCGTATGTGATATCAAAGTAATTAGTGATTTAACAGTATCCGAAGTAATTCAAGTAGGAGAAGTATTAGAAGTACCAAAAGAAGTATTATACAAAGCTCCAAGTGATGGATTATCTGGACAAACAGATGAAGACAAATTAGGAGTAACGTATTCGGATATCGAAAAATATATGAATAACGAAGAATTACCAGTGGAAGTAAGAGAACGTATTGAGTATCTACATAAAAGTACAAGACATAAATTTCATATCCCGGAGTATCATAAATGCGATTAGGAATCTATGTTGGTAGTTTTAATCCAGTACATAATGGACATATAAAAGTAGTAAATTATTTAATAGAAAAAGACTATGTCGATAAAGTACTATTACTACCAACTCCCTCTTATTGGGATAAACAAGATCTAGCACCAATGCAAGATCGAATTCATATGTTAAAGTACTTTGAAAATGAAAAAATAGAAGTAGATACGATTCATAATAATTATGAATATACTTATGAAGTATTTCGTAGTTTAAAAAAAGATTATCCGAATGACGAATTATATTTAATCATTGGATCTGATAATATTGAAAAATTCCATCTATGGCAACACGTAGAGGAACTATTAGAAAATAAAATCATTGTTGTAAAAAGAGATGAAACAAAAGTAGAAGATTATACGAAAAAATTTGATACAAATAATTTTATAATTGTAAAAGAATTTATTCCAATCGAGGAATCTTCTACTAATATCCGAAAAAATAAAGATACTTCCAATTTAGATAAAAGAGTATTACAATATATAACAGATAACAAAATATATAAGTGAGGTAACAAAATGCATGTAATTATCGCAGGAACTGCTAGAGCCGGAAAGACATCTTTAGCACTAAAATTAAAGGATGAATTTGTTCATTATAAAATGGATAGTATCAAAAGAGGAATCTGTGAAGCTTATGATATCAGTTACGATGATTGGGCAGGAGTTAGTCCAGTAATGTGTCGAATCATTAATCGTATTATTGAAGATAATAAGACCGATACAAACTTTAAGGAAGAGAAGTACTTATTTGATACACCATTTCTTTATCCAGAAGATATTTCTTTGATTAATACGGATGAAACAATCGTTGTATTCTTAGGATATCCAAAACTAACAGCAAAAGAAAATTTTGATAATATCAGAAAACACGATAAAGAAAACTATTGGACAACAAAGATTCCAGATGAACAATTATTAGAATGGTGCAAAGATAATGTAGACTTTTCAATCTATCTAGCAGAAGAATGTGAAAAATACAGAATTCCATTCTTTGATACCTCACATAACAGAGAAGAAGTATTAGAAGATGTAAAACGTTTTATAAAGACAAAAGAAGCTGTACATGAGAGCTATACAAAACGTTTAAATCAAGAAATTATTTAGGAGTAAAATGAATTATAAGAATGAGGAAGAATTCTTAAAACATTATAATTCGGATATATATGAAAAATTATCTCTTACAGCAGATATCTTACTAATTAGTGTATCTAGTGAAGATACAGAGAATTATCGTAAGAATGAAGAAAAGAGAATGAGTATTCTGTTAGTAAAAAGAAAAGATTACCCATTTAAAGATTGTTGGTGCTTACCTGGAGGGTTCTTAGATCCAAAAAAAGAAACTCTTGAAGAATGTGCCAAACGAGTTCTAAAACAAGAAACTAATTTAGAAAATATCTATTTAGAGCAATTATATACATTTGATTCTTTAGATAGAGATCCAAGAATGAGAGTCATCTCAACTTCTTTTGTAGCCTTAGTAGATAAGAATAAATTAACCAATATGATCAATCAAGATGCTTATTGGTTTGATCTTACAAATAGAAAAGAAACAAAAGACATGGTCACATTAACACTACAAAAAGAAGAGGAAGTAATAGAAATAAATATTAAGAAAGAATTAAAAGAAAAAACAACAGATCGTTATCACTATATCGGAATCAATAATTCGAATATCGCTTTTGATCATGATGTAGTAATCCTATCTGGATTAGAGCGAATCCGTAATAAATTAAATTACACAGACATTGTATTTAATATGATGCCAGATAAATTTACGTTAAAAGAACTACAACAAGTTTATGAAGTAATTCTAGGAAAGAAACTATTAGATCCAGCATTCCGTAGAATGATAAAAGATAAAGTGATAAAAACCAATCAATTAGATACTGGTGCAGGACATCGTCCAAGCTATCTATACAAATACAAAGGATAAGAGACATTTGTCTCTTTTTTTGTTTTAGAAAAAAAGAAAAATGTTGCAAATGCAAAAAAAGATTAGACAAAAAAGGATTTTTGAGTTATTATTGTGCTTGTATGACTACGTAAGAATCAAGGTGATAAAGGTATGAAAAATAAGACTACAATCGTTATAATCTTAATCATTGCTGCCTTTCTTATCGGATATATGTTATCAAATTCGACCTCAAAAGATACATTACAAGTTGATATCGGATATCAAAGTGTAACAAGTCAAACTTGGGGAGCTTTAGTAATGAAGAATCAAAAAATCTTCGAAGAGAAACTAAAGAAACAATATCCAAACCGTAAAGTAAAGGTAGTATGGCATGATGAAATCTCTGGTGCTGTTATCAATACAAGCATGATTTCCGGAAAAGTACAATTCGGATTTATGGGAGATATGCCCCTTATTTTAAATATGTATAAAGCATCTACTATTAAGAATTATGATTCTGCTTTCCTAGTGATGGACGGAAAAGGAGTAGATGGAAAAAATCAAAGTATTCTAGTACCAAAGAAAAGTAAAGTAAAAACAGTATCGGATTTAGAGGGTAAGACAATTTCTACTCCAATCGGATCAAGTGCACACTATATGTTAATGAAAGTACTAGAAAAGAACAATTTATTAGATAAGGTAACAATCGTTCATCAAGATGTTGCCTTAGCAAGTCAATTATTAAGTACGAATAAAACCGATGCCTTCTCAATCTGGGCACCATATCCAAATTTCTTAGTAGATGAGGGTAGTGCCAAAGTATTATTAGATGGAGAAGAAACAAAGATTGATTATCTAGCAGGTGTAATTGTCGATAATAATTGGGCAAAAGAAAACAAAGAGATTGTGAATTTATTTGTTGAGTCCTTAGATGAAGCACATAAATTCATAAAAGAAAATCCTAGCGATGCTGCAAAGATCTTCCAAGAAGAGAGTGGTTTCAAATTACAAATCACAGAAAAGGAAGTTAAAAATATCGTATGGGATACAACTATTAGTGACGAAGATTTAGAAACTCTAATCGATAAACAAAAGTTCTTAATAGAACTAGAGCAAGTAAAAGAATTTAATCTAAAAGATTATGTTTACGAGAGGAGCGAGTAAAATGAATTTTCAAATCATTCTAGAAGAATTACAAACAACAAATCTCTATACCAATATACTAGCGTCTCTTAAGAATGTGCTAGTAGGGTTTTCTGCGGCCTTTATTATCGCAATTATACTTGCTTTTCTTTTGTATGAATTTAAAATTTTAGATAAAATAATCTATCCAATCATAGAATTATTAAGACCAATCCCAAATGCTGGATGGGTTCCAATTGCTATTATTATGTGTCCAACAATGGAACAAAGTATTTTATTTATTACTTTTGTAGGAGCATTCTTTCCAATGTTCTTAAATATTTATCGGTCTTTAGATAATATTCCAGTAAATTATTTAAGCATTGCGAAATTGTATAAATTAAATCGCAAAGAAAAGTATTTAAAAATAATTATTCCAAGTATTCTACCAAATATATTTACCGCATTAATGCTAGGAATTAGTGGTGCTTGGTTAAGTGTTATTATGGCAGAAATGATTAGTGGTAAAGTAGGTCTTGGTTATTATACATGGAAGAATTATACATTACTATGTTATGAAAAAGTATTCTTAGGAATTGTATTAATGGGACTTTTAGGAGCAAGTTTCTCCCTAATCATTTCCTTTATTTCAAAGAAGACTTTATTCTGGGTAAGGAACGGTGATTAAAATGGCAAAGAAGAAAAAGAATAGTATCGCTGTAAAAGTAGAACACTTATCCAAAAATTATAATAATGGAAAGAATATTAAGAAAAAAGTATTCGATGATTTTAATATAGAATTTGAAAGTGGCAAGATTCACTGTGTACTAGGAGTATCTGGTTGTGGGAAATCAACGTTACTTCGAATTATTGCAGGATTAGAAGAATACGAATCTGGGACAATCGAATTTCCAGAGATTGAGAAAAAAGAAGATATTTTTATTTCCATGATTCTACAAGAAAATAATCTTCTTCCATGGCTTACCGTATATCAAAATATTGAATTCGCATTAAAGTCTTGTAAATTAGAAACCAAAGAAGAAGTAATTGATGAAATATTAAAGAAACATAACTTGTATGAATTTAAGAAATTCTATCCATACGAATTATCCGTTGGATTAAAACAAAAAGTTGCTTTATGCAAAGCAATTAATACAAAACCAAAAATTATATTATTAGATGAACCATTCTGTGCATTAGATTTCATCTCCAAAGAAAATATCCATGATATCTTCTTAAAAGAGTTTTCCAAAGAACAGTTCACATCAATCCTATCAACACACTACTTAGAAGAAGCAGTAAAGTTAGGAGACTATATTCATCTATTAGGAAAAGATAAAAAATACATTAAAGTAGAAAATCCGCTCAAGTATCCTAGAGAAAAAGATAAAGGATATCACGAGTTTTTAGAACATATTAAGGATTTATATAGTTAGGAGGAATAATATGTATATACGTTCAAGTAAAGTATCCAATTGGAAGCAAATTAACTACCGTAATGTAGACTCTATGTTATCTGTACAATTCATCTATGATTTATACGATCAACATGCTTCTACTATCAACTGGTTCCGTTTTAAAAACATTAGCCTATACTTCCAAGATAACAAGTTATGGTCATTTACCCCACAAGATGAATGGGAAAAATGCCTTGATCAAATCAGTAAGCAATTCCGATATCCAAAAGAAAATTCCAACCCAGATATCATCAAGAATTGTTATTGGTATTATGAGAGAAAAGAAACTCTACTAGAAGAATTTCTAGAGAAAAAAGGAAAAGTAAAATTAGAAAAATTAAATAACGAAGAGTTATATGATTTATTATTCAATTGGTACCAAATCACATTAAATCAAATTTATTATATTAACTTAGCTCCAGTAGAATTAGGTCTTCAAAGAGCAATCTCTGATTTAAAAGCTAATAAATATTTAACAAGTGATGAAATCAGTGTCTTATATTCGCTAGATGATAATACGGCAGTTATTCGTGAAGAATACGCCTTCTTAAAAGCATTAAAAGAAAATCCAAAGAAGAGTATTAAAAGTATTATTAAATCTCATCTAAAAGAATATAGCTATGTAACGATTGGATATGGATCAAGTCCATTAAATGAATCTGTATTATTAACTCGCTATGAGAAAATGAAAGCTTTAGGTAGTGATTATATTGATCGTCGTATGAAAGAGATTGAAGACTATCCAAAGAATTTAAAGAAACAAAAAGCTAGTATCTATAAGAAACTAAAGAATAAACAATTAGCTCAGTTATTTGAATTAGCTGCCAAATTAGGATTCATGAGAGATCGTAAAAAAGCCTTCTTAGGAAAATCCGTACAATTCCGTAACAAGATTATTGATGAAGTAAGCAAAAGATTCAAAATGGAGTGGGAAGATATTCGTTTCTACTTAATGGATGATTTTGAAGAATTATTATTAAGAAAGAAAAAACTAGCAAGTGAAGAACTAGAAAGAAGAAAACAAGGTATCTATATTTCTTCTGTATCAACTCTATATAGTGGAGGAGAAGCAAGAGAAGAATATTACCAATCCGTAAAAACAGAAACCGAAGATGCCTCAGTATTAAATACGAGAAAAGGAATTTGTGCATCTCCTGGAATTGTTCGTGGAAAAGCAAGAATCTGTCTAACCTTCCAAGAGTCTAATAAATTAGAAAAAGGAGAAATCCTAATTGCCTATGGAACAGACTTCGACTTTATGAATGCCATTGTAAAATCAAATGGTATTATCACAGAAGAAGGTGGAATTCTATCCCATGCCTCTGTAATATCTAGAGAATTAAAGAAACCATGTATTATTGCCTTTAAAGGAATTACAAAGTTAATTAAAGATGGAGACTTAATCGAATTAGATGCAGAAGCCGGTACTGTAAAAGTATTAGAATCAAGCAATAAAGAAGAAAATAAAGTAATTGGAATTTATTCCCTACAAGATGAAGTAGAAGCATCAGAAGTAGGAAACAAAGCATTCAATTTAGCAAAACTTGCAAAGTTCAATGATAATGTTCCAGAAGCTCATTTCTTAGGAATTACATTCTTTGAAAATATTCTAAAAGAACAAGGAAAATACGAAAAATACGTAGAGTATGCCAAAGACTTAAAGAAACATAAGAAAGATATTGATAAATTAATCGATGATACTTATATCGATGAAGCAATATTAAAAGAAAGATGCAATTTCGATAAATATACTTA
>JAFUFG010000166.1 GCA_017470045.1 Bacilli bacterium
AAAAATTAAAAGCTAAGAAAGAATGGGATTTACTACAACGACGTTATGTCTATGATTTTATTCCTAAAGTTTCCAATAAGTGGATACGGTTGAGAACAAATGGAGAGAAAACAACGCTTACTATTAAGAACCTTGTTACATCTGAAATTGATGGTACGCAGGAATTAGAAATTGAAGTGGATAGTTTTGAAAATTGCTTTCGCATTTTGAAAGAATTAGGCTATGAAGCAAGATGCTATCAGGAGAATCGTAGGATTCAGTTTCGTTTTAAAGGATTAGAAATTGATATTGACTCTTGGCCTATGATTCCTACTTATCTTGAAATTGAAGGAGTTTCTGAAGAAGCAGTGTATGAGACAGTTGAAACATTAGGCTTTTCGCGGGATGATTGTACTACGAAAGATGTTTCTAGTATTTATATGGATTATGGCTATGATGTTGAAAAAATAACAGAATTAAAATTAGAGGAGGAAAGAAAATGACTTTTTTTGAAGAATTACAATGGAGAGGATTAATAAAAGATGTTGCTGGAGAAGATATAGCAACAAAATTGAATGATGAAAGGATAACATTTTACTGGGGAACTGATCCTACTGCGGATAGTTTGCATTTAGGGCATTATTCTAGTTTGGTTACAGCTAAAAGACTTGCTAAGTATGGACATCATCCTATTCTTTTATGTGGTGGGGCTACGGGTTTAATTGGTGATCCTAGACCAACTGCTGAAAGGGAAATAATCACTAAGGAAAAATTAAATGAAAATTTAGCAGGTATTAAGGCACAAGTTACTAAGATTTTTGATGGCAAAGCAGAAGTTGTTAATAATTATGATTGGTTTAAAGGTTACGAATACACTGATGTTTTAAGAGACGTTGGAAAATACATTACTGTTAATTACATGCTTGATAAAGATATTATTAAACGTCGATTTGAAACTGGAATTACTTTTGCGGAATTTGCATATATGATTATTCAAGGATATGACTTTTTATGGTTGTATGAGAATAAGAATTGTATAATGCAGGTTGAAGGATCAGACCAATGGGGAAATATTACAACAGGAATTGATCTTATTAAAAAGAAACTTGGAAAAGATGCATACGCTTTTACTATGCCTTTGGTTTTGGATAAATATGGGAATAAGTTTGGTAAGAGCGAAGGGAATGCTTTATGGTTGGATGAGTCTAAGACCTCTTCTTATGAATTATATCAATATTTAATTAACGTCGATGATGAAATGGTAATTCCATATTTAAAAATATTTACTTTTTTAAGTGTCGAAGAGATTACTGAATTAGAAAAGAAAAATCAAGAACCTCCAGAATTGCGAGAAGCACATAAGGCTTTAGCACGTGAAATTATTACGGATTTACATGGCCGCGATAGTTACTTAAATGCAGTTAAAATCAGTGAAAGTTTATTTAGTGGTGATATAAAGTCATTTACTTCTAAAGACATTGAAGTTGCATTTAAAGGTTTAACTCCATTTTATGTTGATGAGAATATGTCAATTGTTGATTTGTTGGTAACTGCTAAAGTTTGCTCTAGTAAACGTGAAGCACGTGAATTTGTTAATAATGGTTCTATTACATTAAATGGAGAAAAGGTAACAGATGTTTCTTTTGAGATATCAAAGAAGACTTGTATAGATAAAAAATATATTATAATTCGACGTGGTAAGAAAAAATATTCTATCGGTATTTACGAATAATTTTACAAGAAAAAGATACTATTTATATAGTATTTTTTTTTATCTATAGAAAAATACTATTATTTTTGTTAAAATAAAGTTGTTAATAGGAGGAATTGCATGAAGAGAAAGAAATTAAAACGATTAAAATTTATTAGTTTTCTTTGTTTTATTATTTTATTAGTGGAAATCACTTATATTGGCTATTCTGTATTATTTCGCAAAGAAGAGT
>JAFUFG010000167.1 GCA_017470045.1 Bacilli bacterium
AATTTAAAAAAGCTAGTATCGCCTTACAAGCAGGAATTGATCTAGTAGTAGAATTACCATTTCCATTCGCAACTCAGTCCGCAGATTATTTCGCCTATGGAGGGATAACCCTACTAGAAAAACTAAAAGTAGATAAAGTAATATTTGGAAGTGAATCCGATAATAGAAAAGATTTAGAAGAAATTGTAAATGCACAATTAGAAAGTGATGATTTTGATTTATTAGTACATTACTATAATAAACAAGGATACAATTACCCCACTTCGTTATCCCTAGCTTTAAAGGAACTAACTGGTAAAGTAATCGATACTCCAAATGATCTACTTGGAATCAGTTATATTAAAGTAATAAAAGAAAATAAATATAAAATTGTTCCAGAAACAATAAAACGAACAAACAAGTATCACGATATGGATAATTCCAAAGAAATCTCATCCGCAACATCCATTCGAAATGCGTTAAAAGAAGGAAAAAACATTCAAAAAAATATTCCTTCTTACGTTATTCCATATCTAACCGATTTGCATTTTATCGAAGATTATTATCCCTATTTAAAATATAAGATCTTAACAGAAAAAGACTTATCCATCTATCAAACCGTAACCGAAGGAATTGATTCTTTAATGAAAAAAGAAATTCTTAATTCGAATCAATATTCTGACTTTATCGATAGATTAAAAAGTAAACGTTATACACAAAATAAGATTCAAAGAATGTTATTACATATTTTAGTTGGATTTACGAAATCCGATGCGAAGCGTTATAACGAAATCACATACATTCGTCTATTAGGTTTCTCTAAAAAAGGAAGAGATTATCTAAATAAAGTAAAAAAAGAAATCGATGTACCAATTCTAAGTAAAGTAAATAGAAACAAAGATCCGATGCTAGAATTCGAAATCGATACAACGAAAATCTATGCCTTAACTTCGAATAATCCAAAAGAATTAGTAGAAGAAGAATATAAAAATCATTTAAATAAGGAGGATAATCATGATTAAACAAAAGAAAACAGGACAAGTCATTGTAATCTCTGCCCCATCTGGTGCTGGAAAAGATACCGTAGTAAAAGAATTAATGAAGAATAATCCAAATTCTCGTTGGGTCTCTGTATCCGCAACTTCTCGTGCGCCAAGAGAAGGAGAACAAGAAGGAGTAGACTACTACTACCTATCAAAAGAAGAATTTGAACAAAAAATTGAAGAAGGATTTTTCCTAGAATATACAAACTATGCAGGAAATTATTATGGTACACCAAAAAAGTATATTCAAGAAAAAGTTGCTCAAGGAACCGATGTTATTCTAATTATCGAAATTGAAGGAGCTGCCAATATTAAGAAGTTAATTCCAGAAGCAGTATTTATCTTTATTATGCCACCTTCTCTAAAAGAATTAGTAAGAAGATTAAAGAAACGTGGTACAGAAACAGACGAAAAAATATTAAAACGTTTCCATACTGCATATAAAGAAATCAATGAGGTTACAAAATATAACTATGTTGTTGTAAACGATAAACTAGAAGATGCTGTAAATAAAGTAGAATCAATTCTTAATGCCGAAAAATGTAGAGTGGATCGTATTGAAGAAGTATTCCTAGATACCAAAGAAGAAGAAATCCATGAATTATTGATGGAAAAAGACTTCGACAATGCCAAACAATTAGTAAAATAAGTATTCGAAAGAATACTTTTTTTGTTATAATAAACTTAAGGTGAGAATATGAAAGAAAGTTTAAAACAATATAACGAATATTTAGATAAAGTAATCAAAAGTAAAAAAGTAGAAAACAAAGAAGACTTATTAGAAGAAATACTAATTCAAATTAAATTCTTTCAACATGAAAGATTAGTTCACTTAATCGTAACATTCATGACCGCAATCGCAACGATTCTATTTTTATTTTTCTCAGTACTATTAGAAAGTATCGGTATGACCCTACTATTTTTAATTACATTTTGTTTATTTGTACCCTATATCTTTCACTATTACTATTTAGAAAACGGAGTACAAGCTCTATATAAAAAATATTTTCAAATAAAAGAAAAGTAGTTTTAAAAACTACTTTTTTTAATAAATCATGATTTCACCATTAAGATTTATAACAGAATAAGTATATTGTTCTTCAAAACCAATCTCAAAACTTTCCATTCTATCTTTTAATTCATCCGTAAGTTCAATTTCATTATCGATAAAAAACACCATTTTTTTCTTATTGATATAAGTATAAGTCTCAAAATCTCTATAATGATGTTTATCGAAATCAGCTTTATTATATCTTTTTAAGAAATCTGAAATATACTCTTTTCTTTGTTCATAAAGATTATCAAAAGTTAATGGTTCTGCAATAATATAACCATATATATCCATATGATATCCAAATTCTTTATTTACTACTTTCAAAAGAAATTCTTCCTCTTCCGTAAATTTATAATCTTCATCATAATTTGTAATACCAATATCAAAAAAACCATCATGATTTTTTATTTCAGTATGTCCTACATCTATTCCTTTATAATAAAAAAACAAGGTTGCCATAAGGGTTAAATTACAAATCATTCTTTTTCCATCTTCCTTAGGAAAACAAGTATAGTACTCATTATTTTTCTTAAACCACGAAGCAATAGAGTTTACATGTATCATAGAATCAACTCCAATCATCATTATTATAGCAAAAAAGTAGTCTTAAAACTACTTATCATCAAAATAAAAAACTTTCATTATTTGCCTACTAGTACATTAGAAAACCATGAAGCAATATCATTAATATGAATCATATTATTCCTCCATTTATGCATTTATTATAACAGAAAAAAAAGTAGAGTTTCAATTACTCTACTTCTTCAATCTTCATTAAGTTTGTTGGACGAGATTCACCAGTGTTAGGGAAACTTCCTGTAACAATGATCTTATCTCCACTAACTAATGGCATATAGTTTTTAGCAGCTTCTACACCTTTTGTAATAACTTCATCAGTAGAATTACAAATTGGTAAGATTACTGGTTCAACTCCCCAGTTAGCAGCTAATTGACAAGCAGTCTTTTGATCTGGTACTAATGCTAAGATTGGAGCATTTGGTTTTAAGTTACTAATTAATCTTGCAGTGAATCCAGAAATTGTTGAAGCAACAATAACCTTTCCACCTAAACGATTAGAACTTTCAACAACACATTCAGCAATTGCTCCTGGAACTGTATCAACATGATCTTGAGTTGCAACATAGTTGAACTTAGCATATTGTTCTGTAGTTTCACAAATATTTGCCATAGCAGCAACTGTTTCAATTGGATGTTGTCCAACTGTAGTTTCACCACTTAACATAACACAATCTGTACCATCTAATACTGCATTAGCAATATCTGACGTTTCAGCTCTCTTTGGTCTAAAGTTACCCATCATTGTCTCTAACATTTCAGTAGCCACAACACAGATCTTACCAGCCTTACGAGCAGCTTTAATTAATGCTTTTTGAACTACTGGAATTCTAGCAGATGGAATTTCATTACCCATATCTCCACGAGCAACCATAATACCATCAGATACTTCTAGAATTTCATTAATATTTTTAATTCCTAAATCACTTTCAATCTTAGAAATGATTAAGAAATCATCTCTTCCATTTTCATGACATAATTCACGAATAGCTTCAACATCTTCTTTGCAAGATACAAAAGAAGCTGCGATATATTCCCCACCATTTTCACAAGCGATACGAATATCATTACGATCATCATCACTTAAATAAGGGATATTTAATTTAACACCTGGAACACTTAAACTCTTACGGTTTCCTAAAACTCCACCGTTAACAATTTTACAAGTAACTCCATCTTCTTCTTTACTAATAACTTCGATTTTCATCTTAGCATTTTCAAGTAATACTTCCGTACCAACTTCTAAAGAATCTAATGCTTCTGGATGGTTAACAGTAATTCTTTCTTGATTACCTAAAACATCCTCTTTTACTAAACGAATTGTATTTCCTTCTACTAATTCGATAGATTCTCCTTCAAGTTTACCGCTACGAAATTCAGGTCCTTTAGTATCCCATAAAATAGCAATATTTTTTCCAGTCTTTTCTCTAACAATACCAACAGATTCTAAGTTTTTATTTCTTTCTTCATCTGTCATATGAGAGAAGTTAAATCTAGCAATATTCATTCCTGCTAGAACCATTTGTTCCATTACATCTGCTTCACAAGATGATGGACCAATACTACAAATAATCTTAGTCTTTTTCATTTAATACAACCTCCACTAACGATATTGATTTTATCATAAATAATATCCAACTTCAATAAAAAAACCTAGATTTTTTCTAGATTTTTACACGTTTTTTTTAAGATTTTACTTTTGGCATTTCGAACAGTAATAAGTCCCTCTTCCACCCAACTGAATTTTAATAATAGAAGTACCGCAATTTGGACATTTTTCTCCTTCATGACTATGAACTAATAACTTGTTTTGAAATAGTCCATGTACTCCTTCGGAAGAAGTAAAAGACTTAATCGTTGTTCCACCTAATTCAGCAGCTGCACTTAATACGCTTCTTGTATTCGAAACAATAAGTCCGCATTCTTTCTTTGTAATCTTATTTGCACGTCTCTTCGGACTAATTCCACTTAAGAATAAGATCTCATCATCATAAATATTACCAATTCCACAAATAATACTTTGATCGAGTAATACCGTCTTAATTGGTAATGTTAAAGAATGAATCTTAGAATAAAGATAATCCGCATCTAACGTATCGTCATAAAACTCTTTCCCAAGTTCCGATAACGGTTTTACCAAATACGTATCTTCCTTAGGAAGTAAGTGCATTTTACCAAACTTACGAACATCATGATATCGGAATGATGTTTCGTTATCGAGTATAAATTCTACATGTTCGTGTTTTCCGATATTCTCCCCTACTTTACGAAATAAAAACTTACCTTCCATTCGTAAATGAATTAGTAATGAATAATCCGTTAATTCACATACGATAAATTTACCTCGAGTAGTAATATTCTCATTTTTTTGACCAATGATTCTTTTCTTAAATTCGTCGGTTGTAGGAGATGCAATAATATTATCCCAATAAACATTGCATCCCGTAATCGTTTTATTCGTAATAAGAGGAGTTAAACTTTTAACTACAGTCATTACCTCTGGTTTTTCTGGCATACTACTTCACCTCTATTTTGCTTCACTCCAGTTGTTTCCAACTTCCATATCCACTCTTAATGGAACAGAAAGTGGATAAGTATTTTCCATGATTTCTTTTACAAGAGATCTTACTTCTTCTAATTCTTCTTTTGGTACATTAAAGATAAGTTCATCGTGTACTTGTAGTAACATCTTTGTCTTTAATCCACGTTTTTGAAATTCGTTATAGATTTCAACCATTGCTTTCTTTAAGATATCCGCAGCAAGACCTTGAATTGGAGTATTTAAAGCCATTCTCTCTCCACTTTGACGAATCATAAAGTTCTTGCTCTTTAATTCTTCAATCACTCTCTTACGTCCCATTAAAGTACGAACATATCCATCTTGATAAGCTTGATTCTTTAAGTTATTCATAAACTCTACAATTCCAGGATAAGTCGTTAAATAATTATCAATAAAGTTCTTTGCTTCCTTAAAATCAATTCCTAAATCTTCACTTAATCCGAAACTACTAATTCCGTATACAATTCCGAAATTAACCGCTTTTGCAGTACGTCTCATATCCTTCGTAACCTCTTCCATTGGAACATGGAAGATATCAGAAGCCGTCTTACTATGAATATCATGTCCATCTTTAAATGCTTGGATTAAGTTTTCGGTATTCGATAAAGCTGCAAAAATACGTAATTCTACTTGAGAGTAATCTCCTCCAAGGAATACACAATCCTCATCCGGAATAAAAGCTTTACGAATAATAGAAGAATACTCTCCTCTAGCAGGAATATTTTGAAGATTTGGTTCAATACTAGAAAGTCTTCCAGTACGAGTTAAAGCTTGTGTATAAATCGTATGAATTCTTCCATCTTCTCTTACCTCAGCTTTTAATCCGACAGCATAATTCGTATATAGTTTTGCTAAAGTTCGATAATCTAAAATCTTATTAACAATAGGATGAACAAAACTAATCTTATCTAATATATCTTTACTAGTAGAATACTTTCCATCTTTTACTCTCTTAGGATATGGTATCTCTAAATTCTCAAATAAGACTTTAGCTAATTGTGCAGGAGACATAATATTAAATTCGCATCCAGCATCCGCATAAATCTCACTTTCTAAAGCATCCATCTTAGTCTTTAATTCATTCTCAATATCCGTTAAATAACTAGTATCTACCTTAATACCAGTAAGTTCCATATCTGCTAAAACACTAGTTAATGGTAATTCAATATTGTTAAATAAATCATCCATCTCTTCGGTATGAATTTGATTTAAAATTTGTTCTCTTGTCTCATAAATAAATTGTGCTTTTTTCGTTACGATATTTCGTAACTCTTCTTCCGTTACATCCTTTGGTCTCTTATCCGTACCATAACTATCTTCATAGAAAGGTAAAGAATATTCAAAACTTTGTGCAACAAAACTAATATCATCTTTTACAACATAATCTAATAAGTAACATGCAAGCATCGCGTCATACGTAACATTCGTAAATGTTATTCCGTATTTATCTAAACAAACAATACATCTTTTAAGATCATAAGTATATTTAGCTGTCTCATTCGAAAATATTTCTCTGTAATCCGCAATATTAGATTCCGGAATAAAATACGCTTTCTCTCCATCGTATAATCCGATACCTAATACCGTACTCTTAGAATAAATACTACCTCTAGTCTCTAAATAGAAAGAAAAAGGTTTACTAGAATCAAATTTTGACAGATCTTCATAAACAATTTCTTTTATTTCTTTCTTAGGAGTAACTTCTTCCTCTACTCCAAATAAATCAAATTTACGAATTAAAGAATGAAATTCAAATTCTTCTAAGTACTTACGAAATTCCGCCTTATTAAATCCTTCATACTTACAATCATCTAACGTAAATGGAATTGGTACCTCACGATAAATGGTCGCAATATCGTAACTCATAAATGCGTTATCACGATCCGTCTCTAGCTTTTCTTTCGTCTTACCCGTTACTTCATCAATATGATCATATAAATTTTGTAAAGATCCAAATTTCTCAATTAAGTTAATCGCAGTCTTTTCTCCAATTCCCTTAACTCCAGGAATATTGTCGGATGAGTCTCCCATAAGTGCCTTTAAATCAATCATCTTAATTGGATCACAATGATACATTTCTCGAAATACATCAGGAGTCATCATAATATGATCATTGGTCTTTAATAATTTAACCGTTACTTCATCACTAATTAATTGTAATAAATCTTTATCACTAGATACAATTGTCGCAATAAACTCATCTTCTTCATCTACAATTCGAGCCATTGTTCCGATAATATCATCTGCTTCATAATTATCGATTTCAAAATAACGAATTCCCATACTTCCTAACATTTCTTTTGCTTTCGGAAATTGTTCTTTTAATTCTTCTGGCATCGCAGCACGACCTGCTTTATAAACATCATACTTATCATGTCGGAATGTTTTACCCTTATCAAACGCAACTAAAATATAATTTGGCTTTTCCTCTGTAATAATCTTATTCATCATATTAATAAATCCAAATAATGCATTCGTAGGAAAACCTTTTGAATTACGCATAATATTTCCCGTATAAGCCGTTGCATAATAACTACGGAATAATAAGTTATTTCCATCTACTAGTATAATCTTCTTCATCTTTAATCACCTAGTTATTAGTATAACATAAGAAAAAGAAATTAAAACACTAAACATTTGTTTGACGAACAAAGAGTTCGGTGATAAAATGAAACTATAGGAGGAATCTTTATGGAAAAATTAACCGAAAAACAAAACAAAATTTTACAAGTAATTAAACAATTAATTGCTAAAAATGGCTACCCACCTACTGTTCGTGAGATTGGTCAAAAAGCAAAATTAAATTCACCAGCAACCATTCATTTTCATTTAACAAAACTAGAAGAAAAAGGATACATTAAGAAAAACGATAATAAAAACAGAACTATTGAATTATTAGTTCCAAATGAATTTAAAGAAGATCAAAAAGATATCGTAAATGTTCCACTTCTAGGAAAAGTAACTGCTGGTACTCCAATAGAAGCAATTGAAACTCCAGATGAATATATGGCAATTCCTGCTTCCTTAATCGGAAATAAAAAAGAAGTATTTACTCTACGTGTTAGTGGTGAATCTATGATTAATGTAGGAATCTATGATGGAGATATCTTAATTGTAGAAAGAAAAAATACTGCAATTAACGGAGAAACGGTAGTTGCAATGAATGCTGATAACGAAGTAACGGTAAAAACATTCTACAAAGAAAAAGATCATTTTAGACTACAACCAGAAAACGATACAATGGAACCAATCATTCTAAAAGAAGTATCTATTCTAGGAAAAGTAATTGGACTATACAGAAAATTATAAAAAAAGAGCTTTTTAAAAGTCCTTTTATTTTTGAATAAATTCTCGAATGATATAACTAGTAATAAGAAGTCCTGCACTAGATGGAACAAAAGCAGTACTTCCTGGAGTTCTACCTTCTACTTTTACTGGTAATTCTTTGGAAGAACAAACCATTACTTTTTTATTAATCTTCTCATCTTTTACAAACTTTCTTAATATTCTAGCAAGTGGATCATTTACAGTCTTACGAATATCTGTAATTTCTAACTTACTAGGATCTAATTTATTACCAGTTCCCATACTAGAGATAAATGGAATATTACGTTTTAAACATTCGGTAATAACCATCTTTTTAACAGCCATCGTATCACAGGCATCTACAAAGTAGTCAATGTCTTCTGAAAATAACATCGAAAAGTTATTCTCATCAATAAAGTTTGAATTTTTTATAACGATACATTCTGGATTAATCTCATGAATTCTCTCTTCTAATACGTCTACTTTTAATCTTCCAATTGTAGAACCTAAAGCAATAATTTGACGATTAATATTTGATTCATCTACAGTATCAAAATCAACAATAATAATTTTACCAATACCACTACGAGCAAGACTTTCTACTACGTATCCGCCTACTCCACCAACACCTAAAACCAAAACACATTTTTTAGATAAAGCAGTAATATTGTCTTCCCCAATAATCTTTTCTAATCGAACAAGTCTAGGCAACATTCTTCTCCATCTCCTTATAATATTGTTTTTGTCTTTGTTTCTTAGATTGAATTAAATTCAATGGTTCATTATAAACAATTTGGTTTATATAAGATAATTTTGCATAGATATTACGATTTTCTAAAGCCATATTATAATATCTTCTTAAATGTTTGGAATCTCTTGTATGAATTACCTCTAAAGCCTTTAAAGTATCTTGTAAAGAGTTTTCTGGAATCGTTGTGTCCGTAACAACAGTACAATCAAAGTTTTGAATAAAATGAATCGTATCCGTTAAATCCGCAATACCCTCTTGTTCAAATAACTTAGGCCACTTACTAGTATCTCTTACTTCTTTTACAATTCTTTGTAATTTCATAATTTTCTCATCCGTAAGTTTATCCCCTAGACCAATACTTTCAAAACTTAAGTATTTTCCATTATTCGTTCCAGGAGTCTCTTTTCTCATATCGGTTAAAACTCTACCATAAAGATTATCTAATTCTTCACTAACCTTTTTTGGTGGAGGTGCTACTTCATAAACGTCATAATATGGAGTATTTTGTACTCCTTTTGTAGTGACAAGATAATTTCTAGGATAAAGTAACGTATTACTTCTTACAAAATTAACCGTATCGGAATAATTCGTAGAACGATGGTAAATAGATTCACTAAGTTTCTTTCCATTTACAATAATATCGCTACTATTCGCATCTTCCATACGAACACGACTACGCACTTTCTCCGCATTACGTAACGTAATTTGTACGTTCAAAATACGATTTTTATTTACTATCGGTAAAATTAACATGTCTCCTACACCTCACGTGA
>JAFUFG010000168.1 GCA_017470045.1 Bacilli bacterium
ATCACCACAGCCTGTGGTTGCTAAACCAGCTCAAGCTCCTGCTCAACCTGCAGTAGCACAACCAGCAGTTGCTAGACCGGCAGCTACGCCTGGAGTTGCACCAGTAGTGCAGAATGTAGCACCAGCTATACAACCACAAGTTCAAGCAGTGGCACAACCACTACCACAAAGTTAGAAAGGGGCAAATAAGATGTATATTGAAGAGTTATTTATTATTATAGTCTTTGCTGTAGGTATTTACTTATATCGTAATTACAAAGGTGAAAATGTTGGAAAATATGTAACAGGTCAAGTTCAAGACATGTATAATAGATTTGCTCCATATTCTTTTAAGGTAGTAAGAGAAAAAACAAAAGAACTTGGGCAAGAATATACAATAAGACAATATGCAATACAAGTAGCACTAATTTCTGGTTTTGCTGGAGTAGTTACTTATTTGTATTTCTATAATTTAGTTATTAGTATTATTTATATGTTAGTGGCAGTAGCATTTGTTCCATATTTAGCATATTTAAGATGTAATAAAGTATATTCTGAATTTATATTTGAGCAAATTCAAGTATATACTTCAAATACCATTATGGAATTTGCTACAACTCAATCATTCGTAAAATCACTAGAAGGAGTTCGTTCCTCTGGTGTATTAGAAGATCCTGTATTAAGCGATGTCAATCATATGATTGATATGGCATATAAAAATGGTACAATCGATGAGTCATTAGAATACATGTCTAGTCATTATCCATATTATATCGTAAAGAATATGCATCAGTTATTCTTACAAATAACTAAAGAAGGTGCAAGAAATACAGCAGATTCATTAGATAATATGCAATCTGATATCGATATGTTGATTGAAAGTGTATATCGTGACCGTATTGAAAGACAAAACTTCCATAAGAATTTCTTACAATTCGGAATTATGTTGTACCTGATGGTAATGTTAGTTCAATACCTATTAGGAAGAGAAACCTATTTAGTATTGCTGGACAAATTATTTATTCAAATCCTTCTCCATAGTGTATTAATCATAAATACATATTTCCTATTAAAAGGGGAAAAATATTACAATGAGAATGTAGGTGCTGAGTAATGGAAATAATTTTAATTGGTGCAATAATTATCTATATTCTTATCTATAACAATACAATTGATAAGGATAAATTCTTTGCTGATAACGAAAAGTATTTTGAAGTTATCCGTGAAGATGATTATACCTTCCTTGTATATGCAAAGTATGGAGAAGATGCAGATGCAGATCAATTGTATTCAAAAAGAATAATGTTTGCTTTGGTAATGTTCTTTATTGTCTTAGCATTTTCAATGAGTGGAGGAAGTTCATTAGACTTCATCAATACTCAATTCTTTTTAAATTTAGTTTTATCCGTAGTTGTAGCTTATGTATGTTTTAAAATTCCTTATTTCCAATTAAAGAATAACTACAAAGCACATCTACATGAAATTGATATTATGCTTCCATACTACTTAAAGAGTTTGGAAATCTTAATTCAACACTACACAGTTCCGGTAGCAATTGGTAAATCAATTGGAGATGCACCAGAAATCTTTAGACCTGGACTACGTAGAATGATTGATCGAATTAATGCTGGTGATTCAAGTATTGATCCATATATGGAGTTTGCAAATACTTATCCAGTACGTGATTCAATGCGTATGATGCGTTTATTATATCGTCTAGGTATTGGTTCACAAGAAAAGAAACAAGATCGATTAATGATGTTTTCAAGAACTGTATCTTCTTTACAAAATAAAGCGAGAGAAACAAAGTACAAAGAACGTTTAAATCACATGGAACAACAAACAATGATTATGTTAGTTGTAACTGGTATTGGTGTAATGTTAATAATCTTGATCTCTATGTTTATGATTTTTGCAACATAAAATAATTGTAAAAGAAAAAGGTTTTTGTTATAATGATTTTAGACTAAGAAAGGATGTGAAAGTTAATGAAAGCAGCTACAGGTGAATTACAATTAACCGTAATTACTATGATCGCTATCGCAGCTATCATTGGATTCTTCTGGTTAATGTGGCCTCAAATTAGAAATTCTATCAATACACAATGGGGTTCAATTCAACAATCTGAAGGTGACACAGGATCAATGGATAGATAATAAAATAAAAGAGGTATAATTTATGCGTGATGCAGTAGGTGGAGTAGTAAACTTAGTAATTATTGTAGTATTCATGGTAATTGTATCAGGATATTTAGCATTTAATGTCAATTACACAAAGGCATTCCGTGTAAAGAATAAAATAATATCCACAATTGAAGAATACGAAGGTAATGTTACAAATAGATCAGTAGAAGAACAAATCACGAAATATATGAGAGATATTGGATATAATACTGGTCAAAACATGAATTGTTCGGGACGTGGTATGAAAGATGGACCTGGTGGTGGATGGTGTTACTTACAAGTAAGAACAAACTACTCAGGTGGTGTAAATGAGGATAATATAAAAGTGTACTATAAAGTAGTTACACAAATTCAAATTGATATGCCAATTATCCGTAATGTAATGCCATATCTAAGATTCTTCACAATAAGTGGAGATACAAAAGCAATAAAAATTAGTGAAGATTATTTAGAGTAAAAGTATAAGGGGCTGATACTGTGAATGTACTTGTTTTAAATGAACAGCAAAATCAGTTGCAGAATATCGAAGTCGATATTATTAAAAGTATAACTGGTAGCTTTCAAACAAGCGAAATCGTCGGAATGTTTAAAGATTTCTTTTTCAATAAGATGATTTTAGATGTAACAGCTCTTACGGATTATCAAAATCCAGAAATTTACAAAGAATTGTCTGAAGGCTTAAATCCAGATAAAGTCATTCTCTTCCTTCCAGAAGGAAGTGACTTGTGTACATCTGGATTTTTATCTCGTTTAATAAACTATGGTTTATATAATTTCACAACAAATTTAGATGGTGTTGTATATTTAATTAATAATACGAATACTTATAAAGATGTAGAGCATATTAAAAAGATGGCAGAGGCTGAGATAAATCCATCAGAAGATGCTCCAGTAGAAAATAAAACGGAATATGAAGTGGTAAATCAGAATCAAACGAATACAACTTCTAACAAAATGCCGGAGCCTACCGATAATCAATCAATTCCAGATACTTATTATGATATGGTTCAAAAAAAGTTGGTGGAAAGACCAAAGGAACAAATTAGAAAAAAAGAGGAACCAGTACCAAACAACAATCGTGTAATAATAGGATTTCAAAATGTTACAGATCATGCAGGATCAACAAGTTTGATTTATATGATAAAAAAAGAATTGGATTCCATTTATGGAAAAGGCATCTATGCTATTGAATTAGAAAAAAGTGATTTTCTTTCATATAATGATAAGTCTATGATTTCTGATACAAAGACAGAAGTTAGTAAGACGATACAAAAATTAGTAGATGCGAAAGTAATTCTAATAGATTTAAATGGACAAGAAATTAATGGTCTATGTGAAGATATTGTTTATTTAATAGAGCCAAGCATTATTCGTTTAAATACTTTAATGCGTAGAAATAAATTAATAATTGCAGCACTTAGAGGAAAGAAAACAATTCTTAATAAGAGTTTACTAAATCAAAAAGAAGTCTCAGAATTTGAATATGAATCTGGATTGAGAATTATATATAATATGCCACCATTAAATGATCGAAAAAGAAATGAAATCATTTCGGACTTTTTAAGAAGAATAAATGTACTTGAACCAAATAATACAGAAAATCAACAAACCGGTATTTTTGGCTTGTTTCGTAAGTAATCAATTGACAAAGCAATTGAGATAAGGTATGATATTCTTAACGAAGGAGAGAGAAGATTATGGAAAAACTAGTTCAAATTGGTGAAATTGACGATGGATGCCGTGGATTACTTCCAATTGTAAGAGTAATCAGAAGAGGATTATATCCAATTGTTCAAATTTTAATCCCAATCGTATTAATTATTTACGGAATTATCGACCTAGGTAAAGCTGTTATTGCTAGTGATGAAAAAGAAATTAAAGCAGCTCAAAGTAGATTAATCAAAAGATGTATCTATGCTGCATTGATCTTCTTTGTAGTAACATTAGTAACACTAATCATGGATATCGTTGCAAGCGGTGGAAATGAAGCTGACACTAGTAGTTGGAACAATTGCTGGAACGCAGCAAAATAATAATAAAAAAAGAATAGCGAGCAATTGCTATTTTTTTTTTCTAATGATATAATTATTGTGTTAAAATGTAATTTGGAGTGGGTCTTTATGAAAAATAGCAAAATTTTTACATTTACTTTATTAGCAATAATGGTATTTTTATGCCCTTTTAAAATAGATGCAAAAGAGTCAATTACCTGTGTATATCCTTATAATAATAAGGAAATAATTTTTAAAGTAACGGATAAAAATGTAGAATTACCATGGAAAGATGGTAGTGAATTAGAAGGAAAAGTCTGGTATTACGGAAATCGACTATCAGAACAATTTTTAAGTGCGGCAAAATCAAACAACGGAATGGTATGTCCTACATTATCAGTAGAAGAAAACGGAAACTTTAATGTAGTTATGGTAAATCCAATTGCAAGTGATAAATGCAATGGAACATGTCAATCAGTTAATGCAAAAGAGAATAATGTAGTGAAAACAGTTATTGGTTCAAGCGTTGGTATCTATAACAAAACATCATACGTTATACCATACTTCCGTCAATTAATGGATAAATCAATAGAATGGAGTATTGATGGAGAAAACTATGTTTCAATAAAAAAATCAATCTCTTATGATAAAAAGAACGAACTTCAAGTAGAAGAAAGTTTTGCAAAAACAATCTTTACGAATAACACAGAAAAGATTAATATATATAGATGCATTTCAAAGAATAATGGAAAATATAATTATCTATTATCAGAAAATAAGAATTCTTGTCCAAAAAATGATCTAAGTGAAAAAGATGGTCAGGCATATGAATCTGTATCCTACAACGGAGCACAAGGTGCCGTATGTAAAGATACATTCTTAGGAGATCCAGAAGTAGAAGATTCTCCAGCATGGTTATTAAGACATCTATTCTTATATGTTAAAGTCTTAGGACCAATGATTGTTTTAGTAATGAGTGCAATTGATTTTACAAAAGCAATTGTTGCTGGTGATGACGAAACAATGCAAAAATGCTACAAAAAGTTAATAAAAAGATTAGTATTAGCTATCGCTTTATTTGTATTACCAAGTTTAGTAGAAGTATTATTAGATACTTTCGGTATTACAGGGGAAGCAATTTGCGTATTAGAATAAACAAGAAAGAAAAGTGGTGAAAAAATATGGTTGATAATGGATCAGCTTGGTGGGGGCCAGACCTTATTAGATGGGCACTTGGATGGTTGGAAAAAAGTGTATATCATGTTTTAGGGTTTGTATATGAAGTATTCTGTGCAGTTGCCAATTCTGAATTATTCTCAGGTGAGACGATTTATCAAGTAATTTCAAAAATTCAATTAATATTAGGAATATTCATGATTTTTAAGTTATCAATGATGATTATAAAGTCTATGGTTAATCCAGATATGTTGAGTGACAAACAAAATGGTGCCTCAAGTGTCATTACTCGTATTGTATTAAGTTTAGTAATGTTAGCCATGATAATGCCATTAAATATTCCGGTACCATCAAATAGTTATGAAACAGAATTAAATAATAATGGTATTTTATTTGGTACTCTATATTCGTTACAAAAAAGAGTTTTAGAGTATGATGTATTAGGTCAAATTATTTTAGGAAACAATGCACCGGTAAGAACACAAGATGGAAAAACATCTAGCAGTGGATTACCAAAAATAAAAGATAAATTTATAACCAATATTGCAAAAGGTTTTATAAGACCAAATTTAAAAGATGCAGATGATCCTACTTCTTATCAATGTCCTGATGATGTAGGAGGATATAATAATTATTCTATGGATGAATTATATGATCACTTAAATGATAAATGCGGTGGTTTATTAGAAGAAAAAAGATATGCATTTGCATATACAGGATTCGTAGGATTTATTGTTGGTATCATATTTGCAATTATATTTATTTTATACACAATAGAAATTGCAAAACGTGCAATTAAATTATCAATTTTAAGAATAATAGCACCAATTCCAATTATTAGCTATATTGAGCCTGGTTCAAAGGATAAAGGTGCATTCGCAAGTTGGGTAAAATTAACTACAGCAACTTATATCGAGTTATTTATAAGATTATCTACCATTTATTTCGTATTATTCTTAATTGAAGATATCATGGATAAAGGATTAATCATGAACTCTAATGTTTCTGGTGCAGTTGGTGTCTTCACGTTTATAGCAATTTGTATTGGATTACTATTATTTGCAAACGAAGTTGTACCATTTATTAATAAAGCACTTGGATTACAAGGAGCTGGAGCAGGATTTGCAGGAGCAATCAGTGGTATCCTTGGTGGAGGTGCAGCTCTTGCTGGTACTTTAGCCGCAGGCGGTGGTTTAGCAAAAGGATTCAGTAATATGATTACTGGAGGTATGAATGCTGGAAAAGAAGCCGCTGAAGGAATACGTAATGGAAAAGGTGCACCACCAGTTACAGGTAACTTTGGAAAATATGGAAGCAAAGTCTTACAACAAAAAACTGGTGATAAGAGTAGAACATTCGATCTTGCCGGAGCGCTTGACCACTGGTCAGATGGAAAAATGGCAGACAAATATGTACCTGCAGATGAAATTAAAGCTCAAAAAGAATTACTTCAAAATCTTGGAGTACAAAAGAATTCTGTTGATAATCAATTAGCAGATGCATTGAACGAACAAAATGCATTGAGAGCTAGACAAGGTAGTGTTAATAGCAATTTAAATCAAGCTACTGCTGATCGTCAACGTCTTGAAAAATTACGTGAACAAGTTCGAGCAAATATGGCAAAAACAGGGGGAAATACAAAAGAAAATCAAGAGCAATTCAGCAAGATTTCTCAAGATTTACAAGCAGCTATCACAAAAGAACAAGCATACCAAAAAGAAAGTGCTGCTATATCTAGTAGAATGGATGAACTTAAAGTTACAATTGACGGTACTGATGAGCTTGATGAAAAAGGAAATCGTATCAATACTGGTCTTCGTGGACAACAATACAATCTTGAAGTACAAATCTCTCAAGAATCTGATAATCTTAAAGATGCTAAAGAATCTAGAGGTTACATGGTTGGAAAAGATGAAAAATTCCCTAAAGGAAAAGAGTTTAAAGCAGGAACAGCCGCACAGGATACTTCACAAGGTGCACCTGGTGCAGGATTTAATGTTAATAGTGCTGAATCAGGCAATGGCGGCCGCTTTGGTGGAAGATAATAGAATAGGAAGGTTGTGTGATATTAGATGAATAATTATTTAATCCCAGCAAATACAAAAACTGGTAAATTGATATTAGGTATCTTCACTCCATTTGACTTAGCGTTATTTGGAGTGGGGGTATTCATTACCGTCATACTATTAGCATTTATGCCAGTAAGCGGAACATTAGAAACAGTACTTATCTTAAGTCCTGCAGTCGTATGTGCATTCCTAGTAATGCCAATTCCTAATTACCATAATATGTTAACAGTAATCATAGAACTATATGATTTCATAACGAGTAGACAAACTTATCGTTGGAGAGGATGGTGTTATAAAGTTGGCAAAAAAAATAAGTAGTGGATATACCGAAGATTGGTTACCACTAAGAGGAATCCAAAATGGAATGATTATTACAACAAGTAACGAAAAAGTTACCGGTGTAAAAGTTACTCCAAGAAATATATTTATCTTAGATCCTAATTCACAAGAAAATATATTAATTAGTTTAAAAA
>JAFUFG010000169.1 GCA_017470045.1 Bacilli bacterium
CTCTTTATTACTACATGTTTTTCAACAGCTTTATTGATAAGAACTTTATTATTAAGTAGTTTATCTTCTGCCTTTTCTACAAACAAGTAAACATCCCTTTTTATCATTTTATGCATTTCACTTTGCATATAATCTAATGAAGCATTAGAAGCATAAACACGTTTAGTAATTCCTTCTAAAATAGTCTTCATCTTCCAGAAATCAGATTTGATAGAACCCATAAGTTCATATGCTCTAATTTCGATATTCATCATATCTACATTAACCTTATGTTGCTCCTCCGAATCTATAATTTCAAATCTGTAAGAAGCTTTAGGTCTTGCTTTAAATTCCTGGTGAGAAGGACATATTTCATTCTTGTTTGCTTTAAGAATTAAATATTTAATATAATCACCAGGAAGACTCAAGTCTAATAAAGTATCTTTCTTACCTAATACTACAGAATTTAAACCTCTTGCATCATGATCATTCCAAAAATTATTGACTGAATGTGGAGACATGTAGCCAGGTTTAAATCCCATAACTTCTTCTAAATACGCTTGCTGTTCTTTATTTATAATAGTAGGAACAATGAATCCAGATTCTGTTATTGGTGCAACAAATTCTATAGTAGAATCTTCAGACATCCCACCATACAATACATGATTTTCATCCTGTATATCAGGATCCTTTCTCATTATGTATCTTACTACTATTTTTCTATTTTCTAAACAAGACTGTGTTTCCATATTATTTTCGCTTTTTATATTTTTCTTTACCTTTTATTACTTAGCAATACTGCGGACGTTTCCGTCCGCAATATCAACAAACACAATTATTAACCTTGAAGTACTTGAGGTACCAAACTTACAACTCTAGTAGGATCCATCAACATAACTCCAAATCTACCAGACATACGGTGCATACTTGAACCATCTATATCAGTAGCCATGTAGTTAATTTGATTTTGTCCTGTAAATGGATTTCTCAAACCATTGATATAGCCACGAGAGATTTCATCACCTTTCAATCTTGTTAATTGTATATTAGGTTCTTCATCACTTCCCAAGTCAAATATATCAAATCTTGCTGAGAATGCAGGATAACCATTTATCAATATTTTATTACGCTCTTTGTCATTGTAGTATGGCATATTTTGAACTGTAATTATAATATTGTTAGGTCCTAAATATTCTGTGTATTGGTATCCAGCAGCCAATGCATGTTGAGAGAATTCGCTGCTAGTTTTTCTTATTTTACCAACCTCGTCATTCATCATTGTCCAGCCAGAAGTTTCACGTTCTACTGCTTCATGGAACCATATTGCACCAAGCTCTCCTGTAGTAATAACTATTCTACGTTTGTCCATAGGAACATTAGCATTCATGCATAGTTTTCCTATTTCATCAGTCAATTCTTTGATGTTAAATTTGTTGTAGTATTTAACTCTTGCTCCTTTACGCATTTGAGTATAAATACCATTACCAGTTTTAACAACGTTTCCTGATTTACCTATTGTAGTATATTGACCATTAGCATTACGATTAGACACTCCAAACAATTGAGCATTTATCATCATACGATTAAACTCAAAGTCAAATTCTCTTTCTATTGCAGACATGAAGAATTCTAGGTAATCTATCTTACCATCAGATTCACGTATGAAAGGAACTTTACAATCATACATGCCATTCTTACGTATCAATTCACCGCCTACTTCAGTGTAAAGACGAATCATTGACCATTCTTCACGCATCTTAGAATTAGTAGAGTATCTTAGTCCTCCAACTTGTCTTGATAGATCACTTTCTACATAGTTAGCTTCATGTGAGAATCTTTCTCCTCTAAGCAATCTGTCAGATGGAATACCATCAATATTACCACCAGAAAGTTGTACTTCATAAGCCACTTTTGTACCTTCTGTTCTACCTTTACCTAACACAACCATTTGGTATAATTCATTCAAATTTCCAACGATAGTTTCACCATCGAAGAAGCATTGTTTGTCGAACACCAAAGTGAAAGGCATACTGTGAGAACCAACCATTCCGTTATTACCTACAGTACCTAAATTAGTACTAGTTATAGTAACACCGTTTTCATCACGTGCTTCTACAAGAGGATTATTTGAAGTTGCTCTACTTACCAACTCCCATACAAAATAATCATCATTTTCAAAATAACGAACTGGTCTGTTTGCTAAAGCTTTTTCCCAAGATACACCATACTTTGCTTCCCATAGAGTTGTTACTACTTTTTCCATTTCTTTAGGACAAGCACAATAAAACTCTGAAAAGTGTTTACGAGTTGCTATCTCAGGTGCAAACGTTGTAAATTTTTTAATTTGAACTTCACCTAATGTTGCCATATTATTTTATTTTCTGTTATTGCCTTCAACTAATTTTTTTAAATTTTCTAAAGTCATATTACCACTGGTTTCAGTCATATACTGAAGATTACCTTCAGATGTAGTCTTTTGACCTCTTCTTAACATGTCTTCGAATTTTGAAACTTTTTTATTATATTCTTTATTGACTTTAGTTTTAATTAACTTATCCATATTTTTAAAACCATCAGTCATTACATAGAAAAATCCAACATGTCTCAAAAAGTCTGCTCTATTATTTTTCTCATAATTTTGCAGTTCTGTGTAGTATCTACCATCAGCATCTTTTATAGAAGGTTTTGATACAGCATCCCATATTTTATTACGAGTTCTTTCATCTGTTTCTATACCTCCTAGCATTTCATTCTTTAAGATAGATTGATGCAAATTTTCGCTTTCTTCAGAGAGCTTTTTCTCCATAGCATCATTAGCATCTTTTGCTGCTTTTACTTCAGCTTTATATCTATCGGAATAATACTTTCTTAAATTATTCAAAGAGTCTTTTGCTTCATCAATATCATCACCTGCATCAAAGATTCTTTTCAATTGCTTTTGTGCTTTTTCGTCAGAATATCCTCTTGAAATAAGATCATTATAAATTAAATATTGTCTTAATTTATCAGCATCTTCTGTCTCTTCTTCCAAAGCGTCTTCTTTAATACTATCAAGTTGATATAATGTTGTTTCGTACCTTTGAATATCTGTTGGTTCCATACCACCTTTTAAGGCTTTTTCGATAGACTTTTGTCTGTCTGAAATACCATTGTCAATGACCTTTCTTATTGCTTCAGTTAGTTTATCTTCGTCATTAATGTCATCAATTTCAATACTTTCCAACACGCCCTTTTCTTTTAAGAGTTTAGCGAATTCATTGATAACATTTGTTGAATCCTGTTCTTCTGGTTCTTCTTTTTCTGGTTGCTTTTCTTCGGTTTCTTCTTCCTTAGGAGGCTCTACCAAATCGGTATCTTCCAATTGGGTATTAGCCCTATCCTTTTCTCTAGTTGTAGTCGTTTGGGTTTCCTCTTCATCGGGAACATCTTCCGAAGGTTTATTCAAACCAAGAAGTTCTAACGACATATCATCTAATTCTAACGCTGCCATATTGTCTTTTGTTTGTTTTAGTTACTGCAAAATTACAAAATATCTATATAATAATGTTTATATATAATTATTTTTATATAGACTAATCTGGATCTCCAACCTTATTATCTTTATTTATATCTACATTAAGGTATCTTTCAGTTTTATCTATCAAAAACTTGCGGAGAACTATTAGCCATTTAGGCGCATTATCGTTAGCAGTACTCCAATTTTCTAATATGCTTAATGCTGTAATTGCACATATTATAAATGATATAATTGCTGTAATTTTTATATCAGAAAAGTGAGAAATAATTTGAGTTTCTAAAGCCCAAGACACAACAATTATCAACATTGTTAAGCCCATTGTATTTATAGTTTTCCACGCTTTTTGTGAGGAGTATTTTGCAGAATTACACTTCTCTGGATACTTATTTTTCACACGTCTATTACACATATATGCAGATATATTATCTATTATTATGAATAATAATGCCACAACTATGTACCATAAAGAAGGGTATATCCATCCCCAAATTCCTGCCATTGTTGCTACTAAATATTTACTGTAGTTCTCCATGTTTTTATAAGTTAAATTCTTTTACAAAATTACAATAAATTTCAATATTTTAAAGTATATAAATTTTATAAAGTATCTTCATAATTATATCTTACATTTGGCATATCAAAAGACCCGAAATGGTCTGTATCATGTGGGAATCCATAGAACACTTTCTCAGATATAATTCTTGAAGTAGATCCATCAGTGTATTTTAGATTTGCTACTGCAGGTTTGAATATATTAGTGAATTTAACATTCTTAGCAGAATTAAATAGTTGATAACTGTAATCATAAGGATTTTCATATTTAGCTGTCCAATATCCATTTGGCAATGCTGTCTGTGGTCCAGTTATTGCAAAACACATTGCATTATGTACAATATTATTATTATAAAATACATTAGATATTGTAGATGTTCCAAACCAAGCACTGTATCTAAAGCAACATCTTACATCGAGAGATCTTGTTAAAGATCTAAATACATCTAAATCTGTATTTGCTGGAAAGTAAATACCCGCAAATGTAAAACCTAAATTAGTTATTTTAGTAGCATACTTAAATAATGATTTTGGTATTATATAGGATTTATTTTCAGATGTAGAATAATAATGAAGTAATTTACAATTCAAGAACATTCCTTCTGCAGAAGTAATATCTGGATTATTATAAAACATGTATGGAACTATTCTACCTCTCAATCCAAATTGAACAGGTGTTGAAGTATTCCCAATCTCATCAATATATTCTTTATTTACATTTATCCTATGACCACACTCTGAGAATAAATATGCACAATTAACATTCGTAGTACAATATCTTAATAAGTCTGGAGGGAATGCAAAGTTTTGAGTATTATATTCAGTAAGTGCATATTGATTATTTGCAATATCAATTGGTATATTATGAACAGTTTCTAACTCTACATTACGCTCAGAATAATCGTTATGAGAAGATGGTAACTTGACACAAGAAATTACATCGTCTAAATATAAAGTTTGTTTAATATTATTATAGGTTTCACTAACATTATCTTCCACAATTAATGATTCTGGAATACTATTTTCCGAACCATCATAACTCCACATAAATGTCTGTTTTTTTAATTCTCTTGCAGAATTAAAAGTATAAGTATTATTAGCATAATTATATAAATATGGTGAATAATTAGGATTATTTTCCAATTCGGGATTTCTATTATCGTAATTTAAAATATCTTGATGTTCAAACATATGCGAAACATTATTTATTTTTCTATAAACATTCTTATAAGTAAATGTTTCTGATTCTGTAGTTACTAAATTATATGCATTGATTGTAGGAATATTATTATATATAGTAGATTCTGTCTGACTTAATAAATTTGCTTCAGTATCATAAGTACCTACAGTTCTATTTAAAATTATTTTAGATAGTGGCGTAACTGCAAGTTTATAATTATTTTCTAACTCTTCAAAAGAAGATATATTAGTAATAGTATAAACATCAGTAGTAACTAAAACTTCTTCAAGATTTGAAGAATTTACTATCTTAGAAGTAAAGGTTTTAGAACTTCCAGAAGTGGTTACTGAAACTATATCATCTTTAGATATGTTCAGTTCAAATGTTTCTTGATTTATGCCAGTTTTTGTTACAAGAGTTTGATTAACAGGTTCTCCATGATATAAGAATTTATATGGAATCATAGAATGAACTCTATGAGTCTGATAAGATGATGCTGCAAATAAACCCTGTAAATCTTGTATATTATTGCAATTTGCAAATCCTTCTGGAGTTAATTCAAATTTAAAATCCTCAGAATTCTTTACACCAAAATCATAGAAACAGTATCTTGCCGAAGTAAGATTCTTGCAATTTTCGAACATTGCTCCTGGCAATTTAAAATTGCCATAATCGCCTTCGTCCAATTCAATTAAACTAGAGGAAAGCATATGGTCTGCATATACAAGGCTTGTGCAATTTAGAAGAAGTGAATTTATCGCATTAGCATTTTGAAGGATTATAACTTTATCTGAACCAGCGCCTTCAAAAGAATAATAGTCTGTATGTGAGACACTTTGAAATACTCCTACTGTTAAATTGCCAATATCTCTTAATCTTTTATAGTTGGAATATGACGTTTCTCTTATTTCAAATCTTACTCTAGGCTGTCCAGATATTGTATTTGAAACAATGAAAGATCTAGATAAAGTTAATATAAAATCTATCCTCTCTGCTAACTCAGATATATCTATATTACCAGTAGCATAATTAACTCTAAAACTTCTAACATAAGACACTGCAGGAATATTATTTTTTATAGTATTTAACTGGACGAAATCAGTATTAAAACTATTAGAAAATACTATACCAGAATATGTATCTTTTAGCATGTTATAAGATCCAAAAG
>JAFUFG010000020.1 GCA_017470045.1 Bacilli bacterium
AGAAGAAAGAGAAAAAGAAGAACAAGAAAAATTAGAGCAGCAAAGAAAAGAAGCAGAAAAAATTGCAAAAAAAGCATTTGGTGCATTTAGTGCATTTTCACTAATTCCAATCGTTATGTTTATCATTGTTGCAGCGATTATCGCAACAAGCTTCTTCCGTTTCCATAATAACAACAAAACACCAGATTCTGATTTTGAAAGTGGTTTTGAGGAAAAAGAAGAAGTACAACAAAATGTTACAGTTGGATACAAAGAAAAAGCAGAAACAAAAGATTATGACATTACCCTTACAGAATATGAATTTTTCGAATACAAATCGGATAAATTCCCAGATAGTTATAATACCAAAGCTGGATATCAAAAGATTGCTTTCTTAGTAAAGATTGATAATAAAACAGATAAAGCATTAAATACTAGTTTTGAATTTGATTATTCTATGAAAGCAGATAGTTATAAAGTAGAAGAAGCAGAATACGAAAAAGGAATGTTTACTTATCCTTCTCCTGGAAAAGATAAATATCCATCTATTAAATTTACAGAAGTAGAAGCAAACGATTCATTACAAGGATATGTTAACTTTACCGTTCCAACAAATGCGAAAGAATTAAAATTAAAAATTGGAGATTATGTAACAATCAAAATGGATAACCCTGCATATAAGGGATAATATGACAAAAGAAGAAATCATTCAAAATAAGTTAGAATCTCTAAAAAAATCCAAATTTCGAAGTAGTTTTCACCTAAATAAGAAAATGATCAATTACCTAAAAGAAAAAGGGTATAAGAAAATTGTTCAAGATGGATACGAAATGATTGCAGAACGATTAAAGCCAGCAGTCATTCCAAATGATGGAAAACAAACTCCTATGAGACAAGTACATCCAATATTCATTGCTCAGCATGCCTGTGCTTGTTGTTGTAGAGGTTGCTTAGAAAAATGGCACCATATTCCAAAAGGAAGAGAACTAACAGAAAATGAAGTAAACTATATTGTGACTCTTTTAACAGAATGGTTAAAAGAAGAATATAAAAATAACAATTGAGAGATTGTTATTTTTTTCTTATAATGAAAGAGAGGTGACGCGGATGCTAGAGTATATAGAAATGACAAAAGAAAATGCATATGATTATGCCAAAACAAGTGCACAAGCATGGAAAGAGTCTTATTCTGGAATAATAGATTCAGACTTTCTAGAAAAAATCAATCAAGAAGACCAATTGTTAGAACAAGCTCAAAAATTAATTCAAAACATAGACGATGGTAGTTATCGTTATCTAGTAAAAGAAAATAATCAAATAATTGGAATATTCCGTATCCGTAATACGAAATATGTAGGATACACTGACCATATCGAATTAGGAGCCCTATATCTATTAAACATTGGCAAAGGAAAAGGATATGGAAAAAAGATATGGGAATTTGTAATAGAAAAAGCAAAATCTCTTGGATATAACAAATTAATTGTCGGTTGTTTAGACCAAAACCCATCCAATGAGTTTTATCGTCACATGGGAGCAAAATACGTTCAAAAGAACCAAATTGAAATAGGAAAACAAAAATTACAAGAAAATGTCTATACCATAGACTTATAGGAGGAACTATGATTCGAAAAGCAGAATTAAAAGATTGTGAATCTTTAGCAAAGCTAAAACTACGCATCTGGAAACAAGTATATTCCGATATTTATCCAAAGGAGAAATTCGAAAACTACGATATCGAAAGAAATAAAGAAAAATTTCAAAGTATCATAGAAAGAGATGATATCGAGTTACTAGTAGTAGAAGAAGAGGAGTTATTAGGATACATTTCATTCGGAACCCCAATCCGACCATATAAGGATTATTCTTCTGAAATTGGACTATTTTATCTAGAGGAATCTATAAAAGGAAAAGGACTTGGGAAAGTATTATTTAATAAAGCAATGAAGCATTTTAGAGAACATAATGTAGAACAATTCTTTATCTCATGTAATAAATACAATCTACCCGCAAGGGGCTTTTATGAGAAAATGGGAGGAGTATTAGATCAAGAAGACGATGATAATAATGATAAATCT
Source organism: Bacilli bacterium (assembly GCA_017470045.1). Next base: position 2,058 of record JAFUFG010000020.1, read on the forward strand.
CTTCCTCAAGTAAAATACATCTACAAAGTAAAATTAAATCTAGAAGACTTAGTAGAAGAAAAAGACAATATCGATTTAGATGAATACATTCGTTTCCGTGAATCTGTAAAAGAACATATGGAACATCCAGAATGGTTAGGAGACTTTACCAAAGAAGAAATAAAAGAATTATTAGATCGTAATTCGCATCTTTGGATTTATAAAGATAAAAATATCCCAGTATGTTCCATGATGCTAATCCCAGCAAGACAAAAAGATCTAGAAAAATTTGAAATCCAAAAATCCGCAAATGAAGTAGTAGACTATGGACCAATGTTTGTAAATTATGACTATGTAGGAAACTCTCTTCAATATCAAATGTTACAAAAATTAGACAAAATCTCAAAAGAATTCGGATATCGTTATGCTGCATCAACCATTCATCCAGAAAATACTTATTCAATCCGTAATTTAGAAAAAGATGGTTTCGTCTGTACCAATCAAAAAGTATTAAAAAGAGGTCCAAGAAACATCTATTGGAAAGAACTATGAAAATTTATATTATAGGTTGCACGGGATCCGGAAAAACAACATTCGCAAAACATTTATCCAAACGCTATAACATTCCGTATTATGAATTAGATAATGTCGTATTTGATGATGTAAATCATAGAAAAAGAACAGAATCCGAAATAAAAGAATTATTCGATAATATTCTAAAAGAAGATTCCTGGATTATCGAAGATGTAGGACGAAAGATCTTTGAAAAAGGAAGAGAAGAATCGGATCAAATCTATTTTCTAAAATTAAAAAAATCCGAATTATATTTCCGTGTCATTCGTCGTTATATCCGGCAAGTAACCAATAAAGAACCATATAATTATAAACCAACCTTAAAAGGATTAAAGCAAATGCTTTCTTGGACCAAAAATTACGATACAGAAGGTAAATTAAATGAATTAGAAACATATAAAGAAAA
>JAFUFG010000170.1 GCA_017470045.1 Bacilli bacterium
AATTAGAAAAAGTATACATAAGTGATAAATTTACAGTTAAAGATAATAATACTTCAAATTTAGACGTATTTACTAAGTATGAAAATCAAAAAGCAAAAGATAGATTATTATTAAATCTAACAGATTATAACGATGGCTTATATGAAGATATAACAGAAAGTGGTAGATTTAATTATAGAGGAACTAATCCAGATAATTATATAATGATTAATAACGAGCGTTGGAGAATATTGTCAGTCATGCCAAATAATACTATAAAAGTAATTGGACCTGGATTTACAGGATATCTTTTTGATAACGTAAATGCAAGACCAAAAGCAGATAATTCTTATTGCGCATATACTTCTGCATCATGGTCTTGTGATGCATGGGCAGCAAATAGAAATTTAGTTGGAAATCCAGAAAAATATTTTAATAAAGAAGTTAATGCTGATGCGACTTTAAATACATACTTGAATACTGAATACCTACAGAGTCTTCCAGAAAAAGAATATGTGGTAAATGGGGATTTTTCAGTAGGTTGTCCAGGGTATAGAACTTCAGAAGATGATATTACAACAATAGTAAATAAAGAAAAAGAGTATATTTGGAATGGAAAAGTTGGACTATTACAATTAACTGAGTTTTTACGAGGATCTTTAAATTCAGATTGTAAAACAATTTTAAGTGCATATGATGCAGGTAATAATTCTTGTTCTGTAAAAAATTGGATAAGTAGTGAAAATGTATCTGCTTATACTTTAAATAGTATGACGGCAATTGGAAGATATATGTACGTATACTCTCAAAGAGGAATTGGTTTTGATGGTCCTGCATCTCAAGGAAGACTTGTAAGACCAATTATATATCTATCTTCAAATATTAAACTATCAGGAATGGGAACCTATGAAAAACCTTTTGAAATTGTAAAATAAAATGCATAAATATGCATTTTATTTTTTTGTTTGATAATTTGACGAAAAATTCTATTTATGATATAATTTATCACCAGAAATGAGGGGCATTAAGTATGAGAGGAAAACATTCCAAAAAAGTACACGTAGGAAAAGTATTAGTTCCAATTTTAATTGCTGGAACAATTATCTACGTTGGAACAAAAAGTGGTGAAAAGTACAAAGAATACGAATCTAGAAATGAGATTCAAAGTGTTCAAGAACAACCAAAAGAAAATGATATTGCAGAAAATATAGTAGTAGAACCAGAAAAAGAAGAAACAATAGAAGAACCAACTATTACAGAAACTCCGATAGAGAAACCAGTAATAGAAGAACCAAAAGAAGTAGAAAAGCCAACAGTTTCTTCAATCGATGGTTTAGAAATCGAAACAAGAAAAGTAGTAAAAGCTACTACTTCTGTAAATGTACGTGATGGAGCAAGTTTAGATAGTGATAAATTAACGGTACTAAGTACTGGTAACACATTAAACTTGATGTATCAAGAAAATGAAGATTGGTATAAAGTAGATTATCAAGGGCAAGATGCTTATGTATCAACACATTATTCTACAGTAGTAGACCAAACTACGATTAAAAGTCCTGTTCAAAAGATGGTTTATTTTAAAAATGATTCTACATTATATGGAAATGATTTAGAAGAAGAATCATTAATGAGTATTCCAAAATTAGAAGCAACTCCAATCTATGGAGAAACAGAAACTCATTACGTAACGGCATTAGAAGATAAAGTTGGATATATTCGTAAATCCGATACAGGTGTATTAGAAGGTACATTCGCAATTGTTGATATTTCAGATCAAACTGCTTATCTATACGAAAATAATGAAATGATTCTTTCAACACCAGTAGTTACTGGTAAGAATTCTACTCCTACCACAAAAGGATTACACGAAGTGTGGTTAATGGAAGAAGATCGTTACTTAACAGGTGCAGACTTTAAAGTACATGTTAAAGTAGTAGCTTTCTTCCACAATGGAGAAGGAATTCATGATGCCTCATGGAGAAGCGCATTTGGAGGAGAATTATACAAAAACGGAGGTTCTCACGGATGTGTCAATATGCCAACAGAAGCAGCAGTAACGTTCTATAAAAACTTAGAAGTAGGAGATAAAGTCCTAGTTAAACAATAAAAAGAATCCACAATTTCTGTGGATTTTTTCTTTTTCGAAATTTCCTCTTTTCCTAGAGTAATAAATTTGTTAAAATAGTATATAGAATAGAGGTAGTGTTTATGAAGAAAAAAATATTTTTACTAGCGTTAGTAGCATTCGTATTTTTGACAGGTTGCAGTTTAAAACAGTCAGAAAAAGAAACAAGTACAAATGAAAAGGAAAGTGTAGCAACTTCTGTAGAAGGAAAATACAGATTAGAAGATGAGAAGCGTAAAGGTACGGTTTATCAAGGATTTGAAAAATATCTTACTTTCGAAGGAAAAAATGTAGTTGTTGAAGATGAATATTATGGATCAACATATACAGGAACATATACATTAAAAGATGGTAAACTAAATATGATCTTTACTCAATATAAAGATGATGATGGATCAAAAGAAGTAGTTTACAAACTAATTGGAAAAGCAACCACAAAAAATATAAAACTAACAAAAGAAACAAAAGATGGTTTAACAGGAAATATTAATGAAGTGTTTGAACCAGTAAAAGAAAAATAATAAGAGATTGAAACAAGGATACGACAGATTGTATCCTTGTTTTTATTTGTGATAAATGATAAAATAAGTCCAGTTATAAAGGAGGAGTCCTATGTTTAAAATTGTATCAAAATATAAACCTTCTGGAGATCAACCACAAGCAATAGATGAATTGGTGAAAGGGATTGAAGAAGGTCGCCATGAACAAGTACTTTTAGGAGCAACAGGTACAGGTAAGACCTTTACGATTGCCAATGTTATTGAAAGAGTACAAAAACCAACGTTAGTATTAGCACATAATAAAACATTAGCTGGACAACTTTATTCGGAATTAAAAGAATTATTCCCAGAAAATAGAGTAGAGTACTTTGTATCTTATTACGATTATTACCAACCAGAAGCTTATGTACCTTCTACAGATACTTATATTGAAAAAGACTCTTCTATCAATGATGAAATTGATGAGTTACGTCATGCCGCAACATCTGCACTATTATCTAGAAGAGATGTTATTGTAGTAGCATCTGTTTCTTGTATCTATGGTATCGGTGAAGTAGAAGAATATAAAAATAAGATGTTAACATTATCCGTTGGAGATACGATTGATCGAAACGAAATGTTAGTTAAATTAGTCGAAATGTTATATGAACGCAATGATTTTGACTTTAAGCGTGGAACTTTTCGAGTAAGAGGAGACGTAGTAGAAATCATTCCAGCAAACCAAAATACAACAGGATATCGTATTGAATTCTTTGATAATGAGATTGATCGTATTAGTGAAATTGATACCCTAACAGGAGTAGTTACAAATAATGTAAAAAATGTATCCATATTCCCAGCTTCTCACTTCGTAGTAAGTGATGAAAAATTAAAAGCAGCAATCGTTCGTATCAAAGAAGAATTAAAGAATCGATTAGAGGAATTACGTTCTCAAAATAAATTATTAGCAGCAGAACGTCTAGAACAAAGAACTAATTATGATATGGAAATGTTAGAAGAAACAGGATTCTGTTCAGGAGTAGAGAATTATTCTGCACCAATGGCAGGTCGTGCTCCAGGAGAAACTCCTACTACTTTAATGGACTTCTTCCCAGATGATTATTTATTAGTAGTAGATGAATCTCACGTTACTCTACCTCAAGTACGTGGTATGTATAACGGAGATAGAGCAAGAAAAATGAATCTTGTAGAGTATGGATTCCGTCTACCAAGCGCATTGGATAATAGACCATTAAAATACGATGAATTTGAAAAAAAGATTAATCAAGCTATCTACGTATCCGCAACTCCAGGAGACTTAGAGTTAGAACATACCAATAATCAGTATGTAGAACAAATTATTCGTCCAACAGGTCTATTAGATCCAACCATTGAAGTACGTAAATCCGAAGGTCAAATTGATGACTTAGTAGGAGAAATCAATGAACGAATCGCACGAGATGAAAGAGTACTTGTTACAACATTAACGATTCGTATGGCAGAAGAATTAACAAACTACTTAAAAGAATTAGATATAAAAGTAGCGTACTTACATAGTGAAGTAAAAACACTAGAACGTATGGAAATTATTCATGACGTACGTGCTGGAAAATATGATGTATTAGTAGGTATTAACTTATTAAGAGAAGGTCTAGATATCCCAGAAGTATCCTTAATCGCCATATTAGATGCAGATAAAGAAGGATTCTTACGTAGTAACAGATCTCTTATTCAAACCATTGGACGTTGTGCAAGAAATGCCAATGGTCATGTTATTATGTATGGAGATAAGATTACAGACTCTATGGAACAAGCAATTACAGAGACACAACGTAGAAGAAGTATCCAAGAGAAGTATAATGAAGAACACGGTATTACTCCACAAACGATTCAAAAAGAGATTCGTGAAGTGATTTCGAATACCGATAAAGATAATAAAAAGACAAAGAAGACAAAAGAACCAACCAGAAAAGAAAAAGAACAAATTATGGAATCTATCGAACAAGAAATGCGTGAAGCCGCTAAGTCTCTTAACTTTGAAAGAGCAATGGAGTTACGTGATATCTTATTCGAGATGAAATCTAGTATGTAGGAGGTAGTTATGGAATTTAAACCAATATTATCATGGACACTATTTTCAGAATGTCCAATTCCAGATGATTTAAAACCAATCTTAGTAAAAGGAGAAGAACCAGTCGCTGCATATAAAACATTCCGCGATTCAGCAGTTTTTACCAACAAAAGAATTATTATTCGCGATGTACAAGGACTAACTGGAAAGAAAGTAGAGATGTATTCTCTACCTTATTCTTCTATTCTTATGTGGTCTAGTGAAAATGCAGGACACATTGATATTAATTCGGAAATTGAATTATGGACTAGAGTAGGTCCCATTAAAATCTCTCTAAAAAGAGGAGTAGATATTCGTAAATTTGACCGATTAATATCGAATGCAGTACTAAACAATAAGGAGTAAAACATGAAGTTAAATATATTTCATTCCGTAATTACAGACGGAATTATGTCAAAAGAAAAAAACTATTTTAAGAATGTTTCAAAAGAAGATATCGAAGCAATGTATTACTTAAAAACCAAACGATTCTTACAAAAATACAATCTTAGTAATGAAGATATGGTTGTGCTAAACGAGAAGAATAATAAAATGTCTTCTCGTGTAGTAACAAAGAATCAAAAAGAATACAAAGAAGCAGTCTTAATCTTAAAAGAGACTACTCCAAATCTACCTATATTAGTAGAAACAGACGATGATCCAGTAATCGTTGCTTCTGCAGAAACAGAGGATAATAAAAAAGTAGCAGTTATCGGATTAGCTACGATTGGTAATCTAGCAAATGGACTAATTCATGAGATGACAGAGACTCTTATGAAAGAAACCGATAAAGCAACATTTGAGATGACTTTCTATATTGGACCTTGTCCATCAAAAGAAAATTATGTTGTGGAAAAAGATAAAGTTACTGCTAAAATATTTGAAAAAGCAATTGAAACAAAGAAAAATATTACTTATCTAGATATTCGTTATGCAATATTTAATGAGTTATATCTAGAAATTGTCGATCCAAATAATATTTATTTTGATTCAACAGATACCGTTACTAGTGAAAAGTATTTTTCTAGAATCGGAAACAAAGAAGGACGACATGCGGCATGCATCGTATTTACCAATGAAGAAGCTTAAGAAAATATATGTGGAAATCACGAATCACTGTAATTTAAACTGTAGTTTCTGTAGTGTGGATAACCGAAAAAAGGAATTTATCCCTGTGGATAAATTTAAAATCTTAATCGGAGAAATAAAAGATTACACGGATTATATCTATCTACACGTAAAAGGAGAACCATTATTACATCCAGATTTAAAAGAACTATTAGAGGTTGTGGAAAAAAATAATTTAAAAGTAAATCTAACAACGAATGGGACCCTTTTAAAAGAAAGAAAAGATATCCTAAAAGATTCTGTAATCAATAAGATTAACATCTCTCTTCATTCGGAGAATAAAAAAATGACTTATTTTGAAGACATCTTCGAAACTGTCGAAGAGCTTGTGGATAAAACAATTGTCTATCGAATCTGGACATTAGAAAATGGAGAATTCGATGAGGTCTCTGAAAGAATAGTTGAAAAAATAAAAGACTATTATCAATTATCCACAGAAGTTGTGGACAAAATAAAAACAGAACAAAATATAAAAATTAGAGAAAATATCTATGTGGATAAAGATAATGAATTCGAATGGCCATCTATTTCTGGGGATAAAAATTTAAATGGATTTTGTATGGCTTTAAAAACACAAGTAGCAATTCTAGTAGATGGAATAGTAGTACCTTGCTGTTTAGATAGTAATGCATCCATTCCTTTAGGAAATATCTATAAAGAAAGTTTAAAAGATATTCTAGAAGGAGAAAGAGCAGTTCGTCTTAGAAAGTCTTTTCAAGACAGAAAACCCTGTGAACAACTATGTAGAAACTGTACGTATAAAGAAAGATTTCAATAAATCTTTCTTTTTTTTGTATAAAATAAAAATAATCGAACATATTTTTTAAAAGAATAACTTTTTTACTAGGAAAAAAAGAGTGATTTTGTTATAATAAGCAAGAGGTGATTTTATGGATAAAATTATCGTAAAAGGCGCAAGAGAAAATAACCTTAAAAATATTAATATTGAATTACCAAAGAATAAATTAATCGTAATGACAGGATTATCAGGAAGTGGAAAATCTTCCTTAGCATTCGATACGATTTATGCAGAAGGACAAAGAAGATATGTAGAAAGTCTATCTGCTTATGCTAGACAATTCTTAGGAAATTCGGATAAACCAGATGTGGATAGTATTGAAGGATTATCTCCAGCAATATCAATCGATCAAAAGACTACATCAAATAACCCTAGATCAACTGTTGCAACAGTAACAGAAATCTATGATTATTTTAGACTCCTATTTGCTCGTGTTGGAGTACCATATTGTCCAAATCATAATATTCCAATCTCTTCTCAATCCGTAGAAGAAATGACGAATAAGATTTTAGATTATCCATTGGGTACGAAGATTATTATTATGTCTCCAGTGGTGTATGGAGAAAAGGGTACTCATAAAGATACGTTAGAGAATCTTCAAAAAGAAGGATATGTAAGAGTTCGTATAAACGGAGAAATGCATGACCTTGGAGAAGAAATTGAATTAGATAAAAATAAGAAAGATAAGATTGAAGTAGTAATCGATCGTATCGTAATCAAAGAAGAGTCTCGTTCCCGTGTGTTTGAAGCAGTAGAGCAAGCAACAAAATTAAGTGGTGGAAAAGTAGTGATTCAAATTCTAGGAGACGAAGCTAGAGAAGTAGTATTCTCAGAACAATTTGCATGCCCTTATTGTGAATTTAGCTTACCAGAACTAGAGCCAAGACTATTCTCCTTCAATGCTCCATATGGTGCATGTCCGGATTGTAAAGGTCTAGGAATTAAACTACAAATTGATGAAGATCTAGTCATTCCAGATGATAGCCTAAGTATTAACGAAGGATGTATTAAAACGTTAAGTGATGATCAAGATGGAATTTACTACAAACAATTAGAAATCTGTTGTAATCATTATAAAATTGATATGGATAAACCATTTAAGAAGTTAACGAGAAAAGAAAAAGATATCGTTCTTCATGGATCTCCAGACGTCATTCGTTTTAATTACAAAACAAAAGGCGGAACAACATACGATAAATTAGATCGCTATGAAGGAATTCTTGATAATTTAGAGAGACGTTATATGGAAACATCTTCAACTTGGATTCGTGAATGGTTAGAAAACTACATGGTAGAGTATACTTGTGAAACTTGTCATGGAGCGAGATTAAATGACTCTGTTCTATGTGTAAAAGTAGGAAATAAAGATATCTATCAAATGACTCAAATGAGTATTAAAAACTTATTAACATTTATTAATAATTTAAAGTTAAATAAAGAACAAGCTGCAATTGCAGATTTAGTAATTAAAGAAATTAAATCAAGATTAGAGTTCTTATCAAACGTTGGACTAGAATACTTAACACTAGATCGTAGTGCAGGAACTCTATCAGGAGGAGAAGCACAACGTATTCGTCTAGCAACTCAAATTGGTTCTCATTTAACAGGGGTTTTATATGTATTAGACGAACCTAGTATCGGACTACATCAAAGAGATAATGAAAAACTAATTCAATCCATGAAAGAAATGAGAGACTTAGGAAATACTTTGATTGTCGTAGAACATGATACGGATACCATGGAAGCTGCAGACTACCTAGTAGATATTGGTCCAGGAGCTGGAGAAAATGGTGGACAAGTCATTGCTGCCGGAACTCCAGAAGAAGTAAAAAAGAATGAAAATAGTATTACTGGACAATACTTAAGTGGTAAAAAAAGAATTGCAGTACCAGAAAAAAGAAGAAAAGGTAATGGAAAGAAACTATCTATTAAAGGAGCAAGTGAACACAACTTAAAGAATATTGATGTGGATATTCCATTAGGAACATTTACTTGTGTAACTGGAGTATCTGGATCTGGTAAATCAACTCTTATTAATGAAATC
>JAFUFG010000171.1 GCA_017470045.1 Bacilli bacterium
GGAATTACTTTATCAAGAATAGTCTTTTCGATTCTATTATTATTTATCATGGATAAGATTAATTCCTTAAAACTATTAGGAATTATTGCTTTATTCTTATTAACAGATCAATTAGATGGTTTCTTAGCAAGAAAGTTTAAAGTCCAATCATTATTTGGAGCAGTAGCCGATACGTTAGCAGACAAAATATTATGTTTAACATTATTAATTCCAATCTTTAAAGAAGAAGAGGTAGCATCTCTATTAATTATAGGAGAACTAGGAATTGCATTGGTAAATGGATTTGCCTCAATAAAAGGAAAATTAACAAAGGCATCTTTGATTGGAAAAGCAAAAATGTGGATCTTATCCATTAACATTGTTTTAGGAATACTAGCAATTGGAAATCATATTCCAGTATGCATCTTTAATTGGGTAACAATGATTACTTTCCTAGTACAAGCAAAAGTATTAGTAGATTACATTCAAACAATACGTAAAGAAAAACCAATGAAACGCAAGAAAATAACGAATTGGAAGGACGCAAAAGAAGTACTATTTAGTACGGATTATTATTTAGATTATTACAAAAAAGTGATTTAACAGGAGGGTTATATGGCAAAATATGATTATTTATTAGATCAATTACATAGCAAAGAAGATGTCATTATGGTTCATCAAGGATTACATGGATTAGAATCTGATAACTATTATGACTATCAAAAGAATGAAAAAGAGTATTTTAGAGATATCTTATTAAGAGATTATTGTAGAAGAACTCCTTATGAGTATGAAGAAGGGATAATGGAATTTATCAACTCCAAATACTTATCTGATTATATGAAAAAAGAAGTGAAAAAGATAAGTCCAAGAATGGAATTACCAGAAAGTGATTTCAAAGATATGACAGTAGAAGATTTAAAGAAAATACGTAATCGAATTCGAATCTATTACTGTTTCCATGACGAAGAAGAGGAAGAAAACTTAACTGGTTTATTAGATCATTATCTTATGAAATTAGAAGGAGTTGGACCAAAAACATTCGTTCAAACAGAGTTTTCAAAAACAAGATTAGCTTCTATGATTTTACTTACGAGTGGATTATTCAATGAAGGAAGTTATTACCCAGATGAGAATGTAAATCGAAACGAGTTAAACGAAAACCATTTACTAGCAATTCGTAAAAAAGTAATATCATTAAATCCAAAATATGAAGCAGACTACACAGAACTAATTCGTAGTATTCCAATACTTAGTCCCAGAAGCTTTATTGATGCATTTAATCAATTTGTAAAAAATGACTTTGTTATGGAAGATTATATTTTAGATGAGGATGAAGAAAATCAAGAGTATACAGCAACAAAATATGCAAGAGAAGCATATAATTATCAAATGACAAAAGAAGTAAAAGAAGCTTATTGCAAAAAAGTCTTTCAAGAAGAACAAGCATTACAAAAAGTTCAAAAAAGAAACTGTCAAGTAACGGAAAATTCCTAAAAAAGAAATTGTAGAAAAACGTTTTTTATCATAAACTGAATAAGAGAGGGAGAATTTTATGAACAACAAGAAAAATATTATAATTAGCATTGGATTAGTAGTACTAGCGGTAATCTATACCATTTTAGTAAAAACAGTAGATGTACAAATGATTGAGGCAACAGGATCAGAAGTTGGATTTGCTACACTTAATAATTGGTTTTGGAACCTTACAGGACATAACGAAATATTAGATAAAATCACAGACGTTTTATTAATCGTTCCAGTTGCATTAGTAGCTATGTATGCAGCAATTGGATGCAAACAATTAATTCAAGAAAAAAGTATTGCAAAAGTAGATAAAAAAA
>JAFUFG010000172.1 GCA_017470045.1 Bacilli bacterium
AGATATTAATAATTTAACAAGTGATAATTTATATATAGGACAAGAATTAAAAGTACCTTCTACGGAAGAAATAGAAGAAGAGGAAGAAGAAATAATCGATTCTCCAGAAGAAGACATCTATATTGTAAAAAAAGGGGATAGTTTATGGAGTATTTCCAAAAAATATAATATCTCTGTAGAAGATTTAATTAATTTAAATAATTTAGAAAATATTAATTTAAAAGTAGGAGATCAATTATATGTTCCAAGACAAGAAGAAAACATCTACGTCGTAAAAAAAGGAGATACATTATGGAGTATCTCAAAAGAATTACAAATTCCAGTAAATCAAATTAAAGAGATGAATAATCTTACTTCCAACCTTTTATCCATAGGCCAAAATCTAATCATTCCATAAAAAAAATACTTCCTAAGAAGTATTTTTTATTAAGCAGTTTTCTTTCTTGCAAAGTAGATACCAGTTCCAATACCACCAAATATAGCTAATACGATGATGAAAGAAACTACATCATTAGATTTTTCTTCCTCAACTTTTTCATCTTTAATATTAGAAACTAGTTTCATAATATCATAACGATTACTTACTTCTGTTTCATACATTGCATTGATTTTATCGATCATTTCTTGTTCATAAGAAGTATCGAATCCAATCCATGATTGATCACCAATGATGATGTATGGTACACCAGTAGCAGAATCTTCTTCTTTTCTAGCCTTTGCAACTTTTTCCATTAATGCAGAATTATCTGCATCATACCAAGTTTCATAATCCTTGATTTCAAATTTACCACCATATTCTTCTTCAATACTTTCGAACCAAGCTTCAGCTTCAGCACAATGAGAACATCCTTCACCACGGAAGAAATAAACGATTACTTCTTTGCTTTCTTCTTTTTCTTCAGATTCTTCTCCTTCAGCAAAAACACCGATTGGTAAGATTAATAATGAAACAAGAACAAGTAAAAATAACTTTTTAAACTTTTCCATTATGATTAACCTCCTAAAGTTATAATATCATAAATACAAAAAAATACAAGAAAACAAAAAAATAAATGAATTATTTTCATTTTTTTTTCACAATCAAAACCTTTTGGTCTTTGTCTTTTGGTTCAACATTTGCCTTGGCTCTCATGAAGTTAATTTCAACTCCAGGTTCCTGATGATTATCATAAATACGATAACCAAATTTTAAATCTTGAACATCAAATTCTTTACTTAATTCAGATTTAACAATTCCTCTTAAAGTTTCTTCATTTACGGTTGTCTTCATTTTATAAAACTTTTTATTCTCATCGACAACAAGTCCACTAACTTGTGCATAGAAGAAAATATTAAAATAAACGTCTTCATGATGAAATAAATCGATTTCTTGAATACGATCACGTACACTTTCTGAAATTAATTTAACACGAACATGTTTTACTCCATAATGTTCTTTATAATAGTTTTTTACATGTCTTTTAATATCTCTGTTTTCTAAAAAAATCTCCATAACCAAACCTCACTATATATTTTCACAATTAAACTTAGGAATAAAACTTGTACTAGCAGTTTCTCCTTCTTGAATAAATGCTTTTGTAATACCTAAGTCACAGGCATAATCTATGATTTCATCATATTCCGAATCACTTAATTTGCGATTTAAATTATTAAATTCAAATTTCTTCATTGGAGTATATTGATTCATAATACTAATGTATATATGATCTCCATAAGTCTCATATAAATATCGAATAATCTTTTTAGCATCATCAACATGCCCAGGTAGAACTAAAACACGAACAATCAATCCTTTTTTCATTAAATCATCTTTGATAATAGGATCTCCTACCTGTTTATACATTTCTTTTATAGCGGCAGTGGCTACTTCAAAATAATTCTTACAATGAGAATATTTCTCTCCTAATTTTGGATCAAAATATTTTAAATCTGCTAAGTATATATCAACAATTCCATCTAATAATTGAATAGTTTCTACATTTTCATAACTACTTGTATTATATACAATTGGAAGATCCAATGTAATATCTTTTAAAGATTCAATAATTTGAGGTACATAATGAGTAGGGGTAACTAAATTGATATTATTCGCACCCATCTCTTTTAATTTAAAATAGATTTCTTGTAGTTTCGAAATAGATATTTCTTTACCATATCCTAGTTCCGATATATCGTTATTCTGACAAAAAATACATTTTAAATTACAATGAGAGAAAAATACTGTTCCACTTCCAGATTCTCCTGAGATAACTGGCTCTTCCCACTCATGTAAACTATAATGTGCTAGTCGAACATTCGAATTTGCTCCACATGCCCCAACAGTCTCATAACGATTGACTCTACAATTTCTAGGACATAATGTACAACATTTTAATAAATCATCCATAAGTACCTCTTAATAATAATTATTTTTGTGGATTAAGATGAGCTACGTAACATTTTCCTTTTACTTCTTCACGATTAACATCTTTAAATATATATTGATTATAAATCATAGGTAAACGATGTTCTTTCACAAAGTCTACTAAGTATTTTGTATGTTCATAAGTTAAAGCAAGAGCTCCAATTTCTCCAGAAATCTCAATTTCTTTTTCAGTTAATGGACTTCCTAATAAATCATGATAATTTGAAATATCAGCCGTTTTAAAATCTCCATCCGCAATACTCTTTAAAGATTCAAAATCACATACTTCATCAGTAGAGTAATCGTGCTTTTCAAAATTTGATACAGAGTTCACAGCAATTAAATTTAAAGTATCACTAGAAAAGGTATAATAACCAGATTGTTCTTGTTCTAAGGAATCTTCTAAGGATCTTAAGAAAGCTCTTTTTCTCCCATTCATAGAATAATAGGATGTTAAAATAGCCTTTGGATTTTCATCAATTAAAAAAGATGCACTAAAATTCTTTCTTAAAAAGTCAAATTTTTCAGATAATACTTTTTCTCTAGTAGCCTTCATTACAGCACTATTAATTTCACTATCTTCATAATCCACAATTTGTTGTAAGAAATCACAATCTACATATAGTCGATCTGCGATAACTTCTAATTCGTATTCTTTAGGTCCGAAACCTAAGTCATAAGTATAACGTTCTTTCATACTTCCACCCCTGTAAAACGTCAATATTTTAACATAATTTGGCTTTTTTGTCAATTTATAGTAAAAAAGGAAAACACGATATTTATAAAAGAAAAAATATCTTATATAATAAAGATAATAGGAGTAATGAATATGGAAAATAGAGTAGTCGATGATAGCGTTCATATTTCTAGAGTACCATTGGTTTTCTATACAGATCCTAGAGAAATGCCAGGACCAGGAACCATTCAAGAAACTAGAACAAGATCTCGTTTTGAAGAATTGTTTCATAGATACCAACACTCTTTTGAATATGGATTTAAAGCGTATATTCGTAACTTACAAAATAACAAAGTAGTATACTCACTACCATATAAAAAATCAATCCCTGATAAATATGGTAGAACAGAGACTTTCTTTCCAGTTGTTGTGGATTTTAGTGATTGTCCAGAGCATTCTTTTGGTTTGCCAAATAAAAAAGATGCGGATGCTCAACGATTACTCCGTAAATTAGTAAATGCTTATAAAGAAGGATTAAAAGAAGAAATTGAAGAACAAGATTCTGATATTATAGATGCATCTAAATTAACACAAGAAGAGAGATTATTTTTATCAAATTTAGGAAAAGCACAAGTAGATGAATTACTTTCATATAATACCTTAGATGATGATAGTTTTGATATTCAAGTAAAAAATA
>JAFUFG010000173.1 GCA_017470045.1 Bacilli bacterium
AATTATTAACCGGGGATCTCTCTTTAAATTATGCAGAAGATGATTATTTCGAAAAATTAAATTATTTATTTGGATATATAATAGATAGGCTATATATGATCTATAATGCTAATGTTATTAATTTAAAATTAAAAGGGTTCTCAAACTTTTTCAAAACAGATAAGTATTATAGAGAAGTTATATTACCAGAATTTGATAGAATTTTAAATGATAAATATGATAAAGAAAAAATACTAGACAATATAAAAATTTTTGATGATAAAGCAAATAAAAAAGAAGATTTAATATAATCTTTTTTTTATTTTCAGTAGTTTTTAATCTTATTATGTTTTTAAATAAAAAATAGAAAAACAGATAGTTTGACAATAAAACATATATTCGATACAATAATCTTGGGTAAGTTATTAAAGGAGGAATATATGAACGAAAATAAAATGCACTTAATTAACAAAATCTTTAATAATGAAACGATTAGAACAGTATGGGATAAAGAGGATGAAAAATACTACGTCAGTGTTATCGACATTGTAGGAGTAATATCACAGAGTGATAGACCAAGAAAATATTGGAGTGATCTTAAGACAAAATTAAACGACGAGGGAAGCGAAGTGTCCGAAAAAATCGGACAGTTGAAATTAAAGTCACAAGATGGAAAGTATCGTATGACGGATGTCGTTGATATTGAAGGTATGTTCCGTATTATCGAATCTATCCCTAGTAAGAATGCTGAGCCAATTAAACAATGGTTAGCTAAACTAGGAAGTGAGAGAATTGATGAAACATTTGATCCTTCATTAACTGTACAAAGGGCAATTGATTTATACAGAGCAAAAGGGTACGATGAGGCATGGATTCAAAAGAGAATTAAAGGTATACAAGATAGAAAAAAACTAACTGATATATGGCAACAAGGTGGAATAAAAGAAGGTTTTGAATTCGGAATTCTTACAAACGAAATATATAAGGGTTGGTCTGGAATGGATGCCAAAGAGTACAAAGAATATAAAGGTCTTAGAAAAGAATCCTTAAGAGATAATATGACAGATGTTGAAGTAGCACTTGCGGATTTAGGAGAAATCGCAACGAGAGAAATAGCAAAAAAGAAAAAGCCTAAAGGATTAGACGAAAATATTGATGTAGCAAAGAGAGGCGGAAACATCGCAGGTAATGCTAGAAAAGAACTTGAAAATGAAATAGGGGAAAGCGTAATCTCAAAAGAAAATGCACTAGACTATGAATACATTGATGAAAAAAGTATTGAAATGAAATAAATGTAAAAATAATAAAACGCACCTACCAAATGTAAGTGCGTTTTATTCTTTCATTTCACCAAAAATCATTTTCTAATCCCTTTTCCTATACACTGCAGAATCACTATCCAAATAGAATGTGCTTTATGCATTCATCTTTACAATAGTCATACACAAATTGATTAATGGTTTTTCTTTCACTAAATAATTGATATAGACTATATTCAAACTTAGCTCTGCTTATAGCATCATACCAATTCTTATAATTACTATAATACATTTATATCACTCCTTTCTATGATGAAAAATATCACGAGTTTGTAAATTTGTCAAATCACACAAAAAAACTGTGGAAAACTCACAGCTCTTTTATTTAAATTGATCTTTATAAATTGTATTGTATAGTTGTTTTGCTAATACCTTATTTCCTTTTGTGGATAAGTGTTGATGATCAGGCATTAGATAATCATTATGATTACTTAGTTCTTGATAGAAGTTAATCATTGTAACATTATCGGATTGTGGATACGAATTTGTATGATTTAAATCTACGATATAGAAATGATACTCTTTTGCTAGATTGATTAATTCTACATATTCTTCTGGTTTTAATTCAAAAGAGTAGTCCATTAAGATGACATTACGGTGTGGTAGATTCGAATTATTCATATCTTCTACAATCTTATTCTTTAATATTTCATACGTTAAATCTTTATTTGGATGGAATACTGCGGTATCGAATTTCTTCTCAATATTCGTATAAGCATTTAATAATACTTCATTACCATAGAAGTTAATCTTTTTATCTAGTTCTTCTTTTCTTTGTTTTAAGATTTCTTCTTTCTTATTCTTATAATAGTCATAATAAGTTTGATAAATACTATTATAAATGGTTTCTGCATAGAACTTCATACCAGATCCAGTTAAGTGGATACCATCTGCTACAAAGAACTCTGGATGACCATTAGATGCACTTTGCCAATCAATTAAAGTAACATTATCATGGTTATTCGCAAGGGATTGAAGTCCTGCA
>JAFUFG010000174.1 GCA_017470045.1 Bacilli bacterium
ATAGATTATACCATAGAATTTCTAGAAAAGTATGAAATTTTAATGAAGAATATATGATATAATGAATTTAGTATTACTGTTGGTCAGGGGGGATTATTATGCCAGCAACAATTACACATTCTTATTTTACGATGGATGTTTATGATATCCTACCAGATAATTTAAAAAAGAAAATGGAACCTAGTAGATTACGTATGTTTGGTCAAGCATTTGACCCTCTTATGTTTTATAATTTATTTTCTATTTTTCCAGGCAAAAAAATTCGAGTATTAGATGACTATTGTCATACTCATAATACAAAAGATTTCTTTTTAAATTTATTAAAAATTATGAAAGAAAAGAAATTAATTTCTGATCCAGAATGCTGTTCTTTTTTTGCAGGATTTATTTGTCATTATGTATTAGATTCGACTGTTCATCCTTTTGTAATCTATAAGACCGGTATTATGGATAAGAAAATTCCAAGTACTTATAAATATAATAATATACATGCATTTATGGAAACGTTTATTGATAATGATATGGTTAGTCGTAGAGAAAAAACGAATCCATACAAATTTCATTTCGATAAATATTGTTTTGATTGTAGAGAATTCTCTATTAATTTAGATTATTTAATTGACCAAGTGTTTTATAAGACATATGGTGTGAAAGATATGAGTTGGATTTATTATAAATCCACAAAGCAAATGAAGAATGCTTT
Organism: Bacilli bacterium; assembly: GCA_017470045.1. The sequence goes on from JAFUFG010000174.1 coordinate 704, forward strand.
AAAAGTATTTCGTAGAGATCCATATGGTATTAAGAAAAATATTTATAAGTTTGTTGATACTTTTACTACAAAACGTACTTATCGATTTGAAGCAATAAGTTATCATTATCCATTAGAAGATAGACATAACTTCTTAAACAATGATCATATTACTTGGAGAAATCCAGCTTTATATGATAAGACAAGTGATGAGTCTTTTATCGATTTATATTTAAAAGCGATTAAACAAGCGAAAGTAATGGTATGTGCTAGTTTTGATTATTTATCTGGAAAAGAAATTGATTTAGATAAAATCTTTGAAAATAATAGTTACTTAACTGGACTTGATTGTGAAAAATATAAAGAATTAAAATATTTTGAATTTTAATTCTTTTTTTGTGCAACCTATTATTAGGTGATGATTATGTTATATCGATATGAAGTAAAAAATAATGGATATGAAAATATTTTATATTTGTATTTAAATATGAAAAATGAATTTTCAAAAGAATTAACAGAAGGATCTAGTAATCAAGAAATTACTCGAAGAACTAAAAATTTTATTATGAATCATAATATTCCGTTTGATGGTCATAAAGTTTATTTAGTAGTAGATGGTATTGTTGTTCGTACTGTTAATATTTCGGAAGTATCGACTCCAATTGCTTTATCTCCAAGTTTTGCGGATCATAATTATATGGTTAATGTCAAATTAGAGGATGGAGCAATTATTGAAATATCTTTAAAAGAATATTTATTAGGAGTAATTGGTTCTGTTTATCATGAAAAAATGATGAATGAAGTATTAAAATGTATCGCAGTACTTTATCGTACGTATGCTTTTAAGTGTATGAAAGAACAACAATTAATTGAAGCAGATGATATCTTTTATCGATACCATGATATTCATGTGAATAAGATGATATGGGCAGATCAATATTCTTTTATCGTGGAACGAATTGAGAATGCAATTCGTGATACAGATTGTATCTTCCTAAGTTATCAAGATCAATATATTTATCCTTTTATTCATGTTTGTAATAATGGAAGTACTTATTCAAATAAAACTTATTCTTATTTGAGTGGAGTTCCTAGTTTATGGGATTTAGCTTCGAATAGTTCTAAAGAAATACTGGATTATGGATACGAAAGATTATCTGAATTATTTGGTATTCCAATAACTAATCAATCAAAAATAAAAATTACAAAAATTGGCAAAGACCATTCTATTTTAAATTTATTTATTGATGATACGATGTTTGCAGGAGAAGAACTAAAATTAAAACTTTCTTTAAAATCTCTAAACTTCCGAATTATTCAGTATCATAATTTTATCCGTTTTATTACTTTTGGATTTGGTCATTCTTATGGATTAAGTTTGTATGGTGCGAATGAACTTGCATTAGATGGAATTGATTATTTTAATATTTTAAAATACTATTTTCCAAAAGTAAAAATTCAGAAATATATAAAAGAACTTCCTAATTAGGAAGTTCTATTTTTTACTAAATATGCTAATGTTTCATCTGCACTTTTATGCATTTTTATGGAACGTTCTAGAAATGCAGAATAATTGATTACATCATCTGCAAACTTATTTAATTCTGCAATTTCTTTAGTTTTTATTAATTCTTTAATTACTTCTGCGGAAGCTTTTAATTCTTTAGAGTAACTCTCTAAATCTTCATATTTAATATTTTCTATCATTGTTTTGCACTCACCGCCGTTCCAATTTGTTGAATTTGTGGTTGTGCAGGAGTTGTAGGAGCTGGAGCAGGTGCAGCTTCTTTTTTATTGGAAAACTGTTTTGCTCCATTTACTACAGCTTGTTTGTATTCTTCTAAACTAGCAATATAAGTTAAATTATCTTTATCTGTCCAATTTGTTTTAATCTTACCGATTACTTCAAATATTTTATTAACAGCTAAGACATATTTATTATAATCTGTCATACGAACCTCCTATATTAGAATTATTCTCGATCCGTTCTTTAAATCGGTATCTCTAACCGTTTTATTTACATCATAGATATCTCCTGTATCTTTACTATAAAGATTTGTTGACTCTGTGATAATGTAAGCATGATCGGTTAATTCTACTAATTCTTCTTCTATTAATCGTTTTACTGTTCCTACTTTCTTATTTACTGGAATATTTAAGTCGAAACTTCTCTCAATAATAGGAATATCTAATTCTACTAATATTTTATTATTCATAAAACCCTCCTATTTTCCAGATAACAACTTGATTAATGAAGCCTTACCTTTATGGATATTATAACCAAATACTGGTTCTACTTCTGCTCTTAATAACTTAGCAGCTGTTGTAACTTTAAGCGTAAATTGATTTGCAATACCATTTCCAATCCAGATACCTTCTGACATATCAGAATTGTTCTTGTACCATAAATCGAAAGATATTGTCTTAATATTGTTGATTGTTTCTACAATGATGAAACGAATGTTATCACTTTGTTTTGCAACATCAACAATAGATGCGAATTGCGCTTTTTGTTCTTCTGCAGATTTTTGATGGAACATTACTGGTCCAATTAATGTTACGATAATTGGATTATTGGTTCCAGCATCAATTCCTGCATTAATCGTTTGAGCTAATTCTTCTAGAGCTTCTGATACATCTCCAGCTTGATATCTTGTATTAATACATCCTTTGTAATCATATTCTTCTAGAACAGATTGTGCATCTAGTACGAATGACTTAACTGCAGGTACTGTATTGATGGCACGAATTACTCCATCTAAGAAGTCTGGTTCAGCAGTAATATCATCTCCAGTAATATTGTACATAATATTTTCTGTAAGATTAATCTTAGATACTTCAAGAGATTCTTTCTCTACTCCAACTGGGATAGCAGAAACTTTTCCTAAGTAATCTTCTACAGACTCTAATGTAACAGTTTCTGGTAATACTGGAATATTCTTTGCTTGGAATGTACAGATTTGTTTTAATTTACTACAAATAACTTTGATATAATCTGTCATTAAGTCTTGTTGGTATGGATATGCTGTTTGGAATTCATAGATATTATCTAGTAACATCATACCACGACCATATAGTTTTGATGGCTCTTTCTTACGAACACCTGGAATAACAGATACATAATCGGATGGATCATTAAATTGTAATACAACATTTTGACTAAAGTTTTGACGAACTTTGTATCTTAATGTATTAGGTCCATTTGTACTAATAATGAAGATAACACCATATTTTAAACAGTCACGAGTAAGTTGTGAAATAGCATCTTCATAGTCTGGATAGTTTTCAAAGAAAGCTTCTCCATTATTAATCATAATTACCATTAATGGCATTTGTGGTCCGCCATGGTTAATATAGAAATCATAAGATCCGTTATAATCTACAAATAGTTTTTTACGACTTTCAATTGTAGATAGAATCATCTTAAATAAATTTTCAATTTTTTCTGATTCATTTGCAAGTAATACTTCACCTACGTGTGGAGCTTGTTTGAATACTGTTAATGTTTCAGCACCACAATCAATGATATAGAAGTTTACCTCACTAGAATCATGAGTTGTGATAGAAGAGTAAACAATACTTGAAAGCATTAATTCTTTACCACTACCAGCAGAACCATAAACAATTGTATTTCCTTGTTTTGATAAAGGAAGAGTTAATACTTCTTGTCGTTGGTTATCTGGGTCATCATATTCTCCAATAATTGGATTGATATTATTCTTTTCAATTTGATAATTGTATTTCTTTCTTAAGTCATCAACAAAGATTTCTCCAGGGATACTATCAAGCCATAATTGATCTATTGAGATATTGGCATTCTTTGCTTCACTAACGATATATTTAACAACGTTTGTGATTTCCTCACCTTTTGATTCTACGGTAATTTCATTTTGCTTTGTATCAAGAGATTTTACTTTGTTTCCAACATTATCAAGAATATCAATTGATTGATCTACTTTTTTCTTTCTCTTTTCTGTTGGATAGTATTGAGCTCCTGCCCATGCAGCTTGTCCCATTGCGAATAATTCGTTATAACCTACTTGTAAGTAGAAACGACCTGGGTTCTTAAGAGATGCTGCATCTGGAACTTTAATCATATCCATAGAGTCTGACTTATCTTGAACCTTCAAGCAGACACGGAATTTCGTGTTGGACCAGATTTGGTCATTAACTACACCATTTGGTTTTTGTGTTGCTAGAATCAAATGGACTCCTAAGGAACGTCCGATACGAGCTGTTGAAATTAATTGATCCATGAATTCTGGTCTTTGTGCTTTCAACTCGGCGAACTCGTCGGAAATAATGAAAAGGTGTGAGATTGGTTGAGATACCAATCCTTTACGATATAATCCTTGATATTTATAAATATCAATTGTACTTTCATTTAATTTATCTCTTGCTTCATTAAACATTCTTTGACGTTTACGTAATTCGGATTGAATAGATGCAAGGGAACGGTTCATTTCTACGGTATCCAAGTTGGTAATAGTACCAGCAAGGTGAGGTAGTTTCATACCAGTTTCTTTGTTTTGGAATACACCGGCTAAACCTCCACCTTTATAGTCGATTAATACGAATGATACTTCGTATGGATGGTAGTTAATTGCCATAGACATGATATAAGTTACGATAAATTCTGATTTACCCGAACCAGTCATACCAGCAACAAGACCATGTGGACCATGTGCTTTTTCATGTAAATCTAACTTAAATAATTCATGTTGTCTATCTAATCCAACAGGAGCTTGTAGTGACTTCGTTGGGTCATTAGTTTTCCATCTATTTTGAATATTTAATTGTTCAATCATACCAACATTGTACATTTCTAGGAATGATAATGTTTGTGGTAAGTTTTGATTTTGTTTTGCAATATCGATTGGGATATTTGCTAGAATTCTACAGCAGTCATACATATTTAATGTAGGATCAAAGTCTGCGACAAATTCTTTTTGTTTATTGGATACTAATTCATTTTCGAAGATACCTGATTTTTTATCACCTACACTAATGAATGTTTTACATTCATTAGGGATGTTAATTAATCGAGGGCTTACTACTATTAAACTGAATCCATAATTAACTTCCATTTTTTCTACGTCTTTGATTAATTCTACATCACGATATAATTTATAATTATCGGTGATAATAACGTAGTATGGTTTATAGTGATGGTAATCTAAAGTATTTGTTTCTATCTTACCATTATTTTCTTTATTTTTTCTTGCTTGTACATCTTGCTCTAGAGCTAGAGATAATTCTCTTGCTTCATCCATATTAGTTGCAAAATAACGCATTGTTTTTTCGTTATTCCAACAATGTGGAGCAATCTTTAAGTACTTCCAATGATTTACATTTTTTTCATCCGTCATAATAACGATTTTTAAGTCTTCGTAACTATGATATGTTAACATTTGTAGTAATAAACCATCTAAGAATTGATCTTTAATCAAAGCAGAACCAATAATAGCAGAAATACGATTTCTTAAGAATGATAAAGAAATTGGTACGTTTTCTAGCATTGTTGATTCAGAACCTAGTTTATATACTTGTTCCAAAAGATTATCCGTTTCAATTTCAAAATGAGATTGTGGAAAGTTAATTGATCCACTTAAGTTTGTAGTACCAATACCAAGACGTAAATCTAAGAAGTCATCTTGATCCATTTCTCTTTCCCAAAGGTTTCTTTTCTTTTGATATAGAATTTCTTTGGTTGCTGAAATTGGTAGATAATTGTCGATTAAAATTTGACGTTGAATCTTCATTTCAGATTGAATCTTCATACGTTTTTCTTCGATATAAGAAGTATATTTACTTTGTCTAATACCTTCTTTTTTCTTATGTTGAACTTTTTGATAACGTTTGGTGATAAATGGCCATAATAACATACTAGCTAACATACCACCAGACATAATTAAACTTGGATAAGCACTTTCTAGGTCTACACTTCCATTTAATACATTGTTTAATGTTGTGAAAGCTGTGGAACCAGAAACCATACCCATTGTTAGCATTGGTCCAACTGAAAGGATAGCAGGAGTCTCATCTTCTGGTTCTTTTCCTGGAGGTGGATCAATCGTAATACTTACATCTTCAATTTTTGTTTTAAAACGAGGAGCACGATAGAAATAATCATCCTCTTTGTAAAATTCAATTTGTTCTTCATCCGGATTATCTTGCTCTACTTGTTTTTGTACGGTAGGTAATTGTTTACGGAATACTCCTTCATCGTAACCAACATAATTACCGATCATATTAATAACAACTGTATTCTTCATTACAACAATTCTTAGTCCCATAATGAAAATAATATCACCAAATTCAAGGTTTTGTTGTGTGATAGCTAGGTTATTAACATAAGTTCCGTATTTACTATTAAGATCTAGAATAGACCATTTTCCGTTTTGAATAATTAATTTGGCATGTTGTGGGGATACCAATGGGTTTAAATAACTAATATTGGCTTTTGGGTCATTTCCAATGATATACTCGGTATTATCACCAGTCAACAATGTTACCGTTGCTTTATCACTATTCGGTGAACAATATAAAATAACATACTCATTATCGGTATTAATCTTTAAGAAGAACATGCTGTAATCACTTAAAAAAGCAGATTCAATTTCTCTAGATCCAGCCATAATCTTCGTTTCAAAGTCTGATTTAATTTTCCATTTTCCGTCTGATTCTTCTACGTTGATTAAGTTACGTGTATTTCCAAGATAATCGGTATCAGTGATCCAATAATTACCTTTGATGGTAGTTGGCAAATTAAAATTAATGATTTTACTTTTTTTAATTAGTCTAACGATCATTGAATTCACCCCGATTGTATCCTATTCTATATTTCATTATATCTTTTTTTTATTTTTTTTACAATAACTTTGTCATTTATTCAAATAAAATGGGTTTTGATTTTATACAACCTATTTTTCTTCCTGATTCCATTTTTTTATAATGTTTTCTTTTTTAAAACTCCTTGCTTTTCTTAATTCGTCATAGGTGGAGATTTTTCCTTCTAATGAACGATAGATAGTATCTGCTCCTAGGAATGAAAATAATCCTGTCCACAGGCTCATTGGAAAGGAAATCGTTGTGAATGACATACAAAAGATTATACTAAATAAAATATTCACAATGAGAGAGTATAAAACTAAGTAATTTTTTGTTTTCCACAAGACTTTTGTCTTCTGTACAAAAGCACATGTAATTGTACTTAGAGCTAATGATACCAATAAAAATTCTCGTAATTCTTCCATGCTAATCATATAGCACCTCCTATAATACTCTATGTGAATAAAATTTTTTTCACAAGAAAAAAGCCCTATTTCTAGAGCTTTTTTAGATTAAAATATAAGTAGTTTTTTCATAAATTTAATAATTTTCTTTTTCTTGAAATAAAAAACTCGCATAATGCGAGTTTTGATTGATTGAAACTGTAAATTAACGTTTTGAGAATTGTGGTGCACGACGTGCTTTCTTTAAACCTGGTTTCTTACGTTCTTTCTTACGAGAATCTCTTGTAATGAATCCTTCAGCTTTTAGAACTTTTCTGAATGAATTTTCTGAATCAGCTGGAGTGTTAGCATCATAAGCAAGTAATGCTCTTGTGATACCTAAACGGATAGCTCCAGTTTGTCCTGAGAATCCTCCACCAGTAACTTTTGCATCAACGTCAAACATTTCTCTAGTGTTTGTAACATCTAATGGTTGAGTTAAATCCATAACTAATACTTCGAAAGGTAAATAGTCATGAACATCTTTTCCATTAACAGTAATTTTTCCTTTTCCTGGAGTTAATGTAACACGAGCTACACTTGTTTTTCTATGTCCAGTTCCAGTATATTTCTTATCTTTTGCCATAACTTAAAACCCTCCTACTTAACTTCTAGCACTTCTGGTTTTTGTGCTTGTTGTTTATGTTCATTTCCAGCATAAACAAATAATTTCTTAGCCATTTGTCTTCCTAATCTATTATGTGGAAGCATTCCTTTAACAGCTCTTTCGATCATTTCTACTGGATATTCTTCTCTCATTGTTCTAGCAGTTCTTTCTCTTAAACCACCAGTGTATTGAGAGTGATTGTAATACATCTTATCATCTAACTTATTACCAGTTAAATTTACTTTTTGAGCATTGATGATAATGATGTTATCTCCACAATCAATATGTGGAGTGTAAGTTGGTTTGTTCTTACCACGTAAGTATGTAGCTGCTAATGTAGCAACACGACCTAAAGATTTTCCTTCAGCATCGATAACATACCATTTACGTTCAACAGTTTCTTTCTTTTGCATATAACTATTCATAATTTTTTCTCCTTAATCCTATTAAATTAGACTTTCCCAGGGTCTAATTTATGTGGGGATATCGAATGTACCGATTAAAATTATACTAAATAACAAAAGAAAAATCAATACTTTTTATTGATTTTTCAATGTTTTTAAGCCTTTTTTACAAATTGTTTTGCTTTTTCTTCTGTAGGCAATTCAAATGATTTATTTTCTAATTTTTCAATCATCTCAGCTAATTGTTGATCACTTAAAGAATCCACAAAACTAATAGATTGTTTTGCGTTTGAATATTCCTTACTTTTTGCGTGTCCACTTGCATTCGAAATGGTTGAAGAAATACCACTTGCGATACTTGTTGCAGCTACTTTTACTGCTCTATCTTTGTGGAACTCTCTTCCTTCATCTACATAATTTGTAACTGCTGTTGATGTTACACTTGCTGATGCAAGTGATGTATAAACTCCGATATATGTTGTCATATTATTTTCTTCCCCCCTACCGTTTTTTGACTTTTATTATTTTGTCTTTCTCTTTGCATTTCTAATAAAAACTTTTTCATATTTTCTGCTTGTTCTGGTGTTTTTTTATTATTAATAA
>JAFUFG010000175.1 GCA_017470045.1 Bacilli bacterium
ATAAATTATTTAAAGATAAATATGAATTTACAAAGAATATTCATATTATTCCAACAGGAATTGAAGTAGACCGTTTCTTTGTAGAAAATGTAGATAAAAAAGAAGTTGACTTATTAAGAAAAAAACTAGATTTCAAGAAAAAAGACTTCATTATTCTATTTGTTGGAAGACTAGCAGAAGAAAAGAATGTAGAATTCTTAATAAATGCTCATAAGAAAATAATAGAGAATGAACCAAATATCAAGTTATTAATTGTTGGAGATGGCCCAGATAAGCCAAAATATGAACAATTAGCAAAAGATATTGGAATAGAAGAAAGTGTTATCTTTAATGGAAAAGCTGCATGGGAAGAAATTCCAATTTATTATCATGTAGCAGATCTATTCGCAACAGCATCTACTTCTGAAACACAAGGATTAACGGTAATTGAAGCAATGGCTTCAGGTACGACTCCATTGTGTATTCGTGATGAGTCCTTTATAGGAACTGTAACAGATGAATTAAATGGCAGAATCTTTGATAATGAAGAACAATACATTAATCAAGTAATGGAATTATACAAAGATAAGAACCTAAGAGATCGTTACAACAATCAAGCACGAATTCAAGCAGAACACTGTAGTTCTAGAGCCTATGCCTCTAGTGTGTTAGAAGTATATGAACGTGCAATGAAAGATAAAGAAGCAGAATATCGTTTCGGAATTATTTCCAAACTATTCAAGAAATTCAAAGGAGAATAATTATGATAGTAGCTTTAAATAATAAAAGTAATTTAACAAAATATGAATTTGAAAAATATTTAGGAGAACTAAATGATATTGAGACAAATCATTTAATGATTTTATGTCCATCTATGATTAATGTTCCATTATATTATGATAGTAAAATAAAACTAGGAGCTCAAAATGTAAGTTGTTATTTAAAAGGAGCGCATACTGGAGAAGTATTTGCAGAACAATTAACTTCATTTGGAGTAGAATATTGTATTGTTGGTCATAGTGAAAGAAGACAAGATCAAAAAGAAAGTGACGAAGAAATTCACGAAAAGATTCAAAGACTATTTGAAGCAGGTATTACACCGATTCTATGCTGTGGAGAAACCAAAGAAGAAAGAGAAGAAGGCGTAGAAAAAGAGGTAATCGCAAGAGAACTAGATATCGCTTTAAATGGAGTAAGTGAAGAAGACAAAGCAAGAGTAATTATTGCTTATGAACCAATCTGGTCTATAGGAACAGGACTAATCCCAACGAATGAACAAGTAATCGATATTATTGAATATATCAAATCAAAATATAATAATAAGGTATTATATGGTGGAAGTGCCAATGAGAAGAATATCGACGAATTAAAGAAATGTACTTGTATCGATGGATACTTATTAGGTGGATTAAGTTTAAAACCAGAAAACCTAAATATCTTCGTAAACAAATTGTAAACGACAAAATTAGAGCCTTTGCGCTCTTTTATTTTGTAGAAATGTGTTATACAATGAATATGCTAAGTAGTATTATAGATAGGAGAATAAATGAACAAAATTAATTTATTAGTAATTGAAGATAATAAAGACTTAGTAGTAACCATGAATGAATATTTAAAAGAACATTCAGAAGTATGTATCAAACACATCGCAGAAGATGGAGAAGAAGCAATTCGACTAATCCAATCAAAAAAGGAAGAAATAGATCTAATCTTATTAGAACCATTAATTCCAAGAAAAGATGGATTAAGTATTCTAGAATATATGAAGGAACACAATATAGAAATACCAGTAATGGTAGTAAGTTCCTATAAAGATAATGAACTAATCAAAAGAAGAAAAGAATTAGGAATTCAGTATTATCTATTAAAACCATTTGATTTAAGTATCTTGGTAAAAAGAATCCAAAGAATTATGGAAGAGAATAATCAAAGTAATACTTTAGAATTAGAATTAGTAGAATTACAAAAGCAAATTACCAAAGTAATTCATGATTTAGGAGTACCATCGAATTTAAAAGGGTATGGATATATCCGTGAAGGTATTCAATTAGTGTATTATGAACCAAATCTAGCTGATAGTATTACAAAGAAACTATATCCAAAAATAGCCTCTAAGTTTACTTCTACAATATCTAGAGTAGAACGTTCTATGAGACACGCTATTGAAGTTAGTTGGAATAGAGGTAATTGGGATCGAATGGAAGAAATCTTTGGATACAGTGTTAGTATCGATAAAGCAAAACCAACGAATTCTGAGTTTATCGTAACGATTGCGGATATGTTACGACTAGAAAATAATAAAGCAACTATATAGATGCCAAGCATCTATTTTTTTTATGAAAACCATCCGACAAGAATTGACTTTGACCTAAAAAATAAGTATACTTATTTTAGAAAATATGTAGGGAGGTAACACAATATGGAACGAAAAATAGAAATATTTCTTAAGAAATGGAAGAAAGATGCAACAGGTAAACCAGCTATTATCTATGGTAATAAGCAAATTGGTAAGACTTTTACCGTACTAAAATTTGGTGAGAAAGAATATAAGAATGTTGTTTATTTTAATACAGAAAGTAATCCCGAAATAGAAGAATTATTTAAGAAAGAAAAAGCAATTGATAAAATCATTGTAAATCTATCTTTAATGTCAGGGGAGACAATATTACAAGAAGATACTTTAATTATTCTAGATAATCTAGTGAATGTTGATATTGTAAAAGGTATGAAGTTATTTGGAAGTAATCATAGTAAATACAATATTATTGGTATTACTTCAAGAAGAGAAAAATTAACAGAGTTCAAAGGAGAAGAAATTCAATTTAAACAAATGACAGAAATGGATTTTGAAGAATATTTATGGGCTCATGATGAAAGAAATCTAGCAAACTTAATCCGTGAATCATTTGAAAAGAGAAAGACTTGTCCATTCCATAAAGTAGCATTAGATCTATTCCATGAATATCTACAAACAGGAGGATTCCCAGAAACGGTAGTTGCTAAGATGGCAGGAAAGAGTCAATATGAAATTGATGCTATTATTCAAAAAATATTAGATGTTTATAAAAAAGAAGTATCTTTAACAGATACCTTAATTGATATTCCAAGAGGATTAGAAGTACTAAACTCTATTCCAGAGCAATTAAAGAAAGAAAATAAGAAATTCCAATATGGAGTGATTGGAACTGGTAGACGTGCCAAAGAATATGAAAGTACGATTAACTATCTAATTAATAATCAATTGGTTTATAGAAGCTATAAGATCAAAGATGTAAAATCTCCATTAAGTAGTTGTAAAGACAAAGATAGTTTTAAACTATATCTACCAGATGATGGATTATTATTCTCTATGCTTCATACAAACTATAAACAATTCATTACAAATGAAAGTTTAAAAGAAACATTATATGAAAATCATATTGCAAAGACATTAGTAGAGTCTGGATATATCTTGTATTACTACCAATCTGATGGAAAAGCAGAAGTAAACTTCGTTATTCAAAATAGAATGGGTAAGATTATTCCAATGGAGATTACAACAAAGACAAATTCCAAAGCAAAGTCATTATCAGTATTCATGAAGAAATATCCAGTAGAAGAAGGATATCGTATTACAGAAAACAATTTCCAAACAAAGAAAGAAGTACGTTATATTCCAATCTATGCAGTATTCTGTCTAAATACAACAAAGGTCTAAAACCTTTGTTTTTTTTGTTGTTACAATCGAATTAATGTTCTATAATAAATATAAGGAGGTAGTTATGGAAAGAATCATATTTCACGTAGATGTAAATAATGCATTTTTATCTTGGACAGCAATTGATCTATTAAATCATGGTTATGAAATAGACATCCGTACCATACCTTCGGTTATAGGAGGAGACGAAAAAGATAGACATGGTATTGTTGTAGCAAAGTCTCCAGTAGCAAAGAAAATGGGAGTACAATCTGCAGAACCAATCTTTCAAGCAAAGAAGAAATGTCCAAACTTAAAAGTATTTCCAGGAAACCATGAATGGTACAAGATTGAGTCCAAAAAGTTTAAAGATTATTTAAAACAGTATTCTCCAAATATTGAGGAAATGTCCATCGATGAATGTTTCTTAGATATGACAGGGACAAATTATTTATACAAAGACTATGTAGAATTAGCACATAAAATAAAAAATGATATTAAAGAACAATTTGGATTTACAGTAAATGTAGGAATAGGAAATAATAAATTAACAGCAAAAATGGCATCTGACTTTGAAAAACCAGATAAAGTACACACTTTATTAAAAGATGAAATTGTAACAAAATTATGGCCATTAGAAGTAGGAAAACTATTCATGGTAGGAAAAAAAACCAAAGAAGAGTTAAATAAAATGAATATCTATACCGTAGAACAACTAGCTCACACAAGTGAAAAGAAATTAGAAAAAGTCTTTAAAAAACAGGCAACCTATTTAAAAAATGCAGCTTGGGGAATCGATTACTCAGAGGTAAATGAAGAAAATTACCATAAAAACACAAGTGTTAGTACAACAGAAACTTTACCATTTGATACAACAGATGAAAATAAATTAAAAGAATATCTATTAGTTCATACAGAAAAAGTTACAAGAGAGCTACGAGATATGAATAAATACGCCAATACAATAGCCGTAATTTTTAAAAATAGTAACTTTGTAAGTTACTCTGCACAAGAAAAAGTGTCAAATCCGACTGATGATACGCGTCAAATTTACAAAAAAGTAGTAGAAATATTTGAAAAAAATTACAAAAATGATCAAATACGACTAATAGGAGTAAGATTATCAGATTTAGTAGAAACAAAGAACGAACAAATCAATCTTTTCCAAGTAATAGAAGAGAAAAATGATAATTCAAACTTTCAAAAAACCATTGATAATATCAATAAAAAGTTTGGATCAGACCTAATTATGCCTGCATCGTTGAAAACAATAGGAAAACAAAGAAAAGAGAAGGAAAAGTAAAAATTTCTTCTCTTTTTTTCAAAATTCTCGAAAAAAGTTGAAAAATAAAGAAAAAAACGAAAAAAATGCTTGCAAAACCAAGACCCCTCTGTTATAATTTAATACGTGTGACTGCTTAGATGTGCAAGGTTGTCGATACACCAGGTTAAGTTGTTAATTGGTTATTGGGTTATTTGCACGGAGCAAGTCTATACTAGATATAGGCGAAGGGAGGATTTCAAATGTCAACAGAAAAAATTCGCATTAGAATCAAAGGATATGATCACAGAATCCTAGATAATGCAGCAAAGAAAATTGTTGAAACAGTAAGAAGATCTGGTGGAGAAATCTCTGGTCCAGTACCACTTCCAACTGAAATCGAAAAATTCACAATTTTAAGAGCTGTTCACAAATACAAAGATTCACGTGAACAATTCGAAATGCGTACACACAAAAGACTTATTGATATCAAAAATCCAAGCAAGGAAACTATTGATGCGTTAGCACACTTAGATTTACCAAGCGGAGTAGATATTGAAATCAAAACAAAATAATGGAGGATAAAAAATGAAAGGAATCTTAGGTAAAAAAATCGGAATGACTCAAGTATTTACTACAGAAGGTAAATTAATTCCGGTTACTGTTGTTGAAGTAGAACCAAATGTGGTTACTCAAATCAAAACAGTTGAAAAAGATGGTTATGAAGCTGTACAACTTGCTACTGAATCAATCAGAGAAGGTTTAAGCAACAAACCAGAAATGGGTCATACAAACAAAGCAAATACAACACCTAAGCGCTTCTTAAGAGAAATCAGAGGAGTTAATGTTGATGAATACACATTAGGTCAAACGATTGGTGTAGATATCTTCAGCGAAGGGGAAATGGTTGATGTAACAGGAACTTCTAAAGGTAAAGGGTTCCAAGGTGTTATCAAACGTTACAACCAAACAAGAGGTCCAATGGGACATGGTTCACAATACCACAGAGGTGTTGGTTCATTAGGTACTTTATTACCAATGCATGTTCTTAAAGGTAAAAAGATGCCTGGACAAATGGGTAATGTTCAAAGAACTGTTCAAAACTTAGAAATCGTATCAGTTGATACAGAAAACAATGTAATTTTAATTAAGGGTAATGTTCCTGGTCCAAAGAAATCATTAGTTATGATTCGTACTGCAGTTAAGATGCCAAATGTAAAAAGAGATGCTGCTGAATTAGTTTCTTATGTAGAACCAGTAGTTGAAGAAGTTACAGAAGAAGCAACTGTAGAAAATGCTGAATAATAAGCATCACTATATAATATATGAAAGAAAAATGTAGAAATATTGTGATGGAAGGAGGAATCGTAAATGAAAAAAGTAGAACTTTTAAATCTTAAAGGTGAAAAAGTAAAGGACATTAATTTAAATGAAGAAATATTTGGAATTACCCCAAACAATAATGTTTTAAATGACGCAATTATTTTATCAATGGCTTCATTAAGACAAGGTACTCATAGTACAAAGACTCGTTCAGAAGTTTCTGGTGGTGGAAGAAAACCATGGAGACAAAAAGGAACTGGACATGCTCGTCAAGGATCTATTAGATCTGTTCAATGGGTAGGTGGAGGAAGATATGGAACTCCAGTACCTAGAGACTATAGCAAGAAACAAAATAGAAAAGAAAGAAGATTAGCTCTTAAATCTGCATTAGCTTCTAAAGTTTTAGGAAACGAATTAATCGTTGTTGAAAACTTAGCAGTTGAAAATGCTAAAACAAAAGATATGGTAGCTCTTCTTACAAATTTAAAAGTTGCTGATAAGAAAGTATTATTAGTTGTTGATGAATTCAATGACAATACAATCTTAGCAACTAGAAACTTAAGAAATGTAGTATTAATCAGTGCTGATGAAATTAACGTTTTAGATATCGTATCTACAGACGCTATGGTAATCACAGAAGCTGCATTAAAACATGTTGAGGAGGTGCTTGCATAATGAAAGACACAAAATATTTAGAAATAATCAAAGCACCAGTTATTACTGAAAAGAGCCAAATCGCTAAAAGCGAAGGAAAATATACTTTTAAAGTAGATCCAAAAGCAAATAAGATCGAAATAAAAGAAGCAATTGAAAAATTATTCAATGTAAAAGTTACATCAATTAGAACAATTAATGTAAAAGTTAAGAAGAGAAGAGTTGGTCGTTATACAGGACTAACAAATCGTTCAAAGAAAGCAATTGTTACTTTAGCAGAAGGACAAACAATTGATCTTGGTTAGAAGGAGGGAAATAAATTATGGCAATCAGAAATTATAAACCTACTACACCAGGTCGTAGAAAAATGAGTACATTAATTAATGAAGAAATCACAACAAATACTCCTGAGAAAACTTTAACAGTTATCATGAAGAAGAATGGTGGCCGTAACAATCAAGGTAAAATCACTGTTCGTCATCAAGGTGGAGGAGTTAAAAGAAAATATCGTATTATTGATTTCAAGAGAAATAAATTTAACGTACCTGGATCAGTAGCAAGTATCGAATACGATCCAAATAGAACTGCAAATATTGCATTAGTAAATTATGCAGACGGAGAAAAAAGATATATCATTGCTCCAAAAGGTTTAGTTGTTGGACAAACAATCGAATCTGGAGAAAATGCTGATATTAAAGTTGGTAACGCATTACCAATCATGAATATCCCAGTTGGTACTATGATTCATAATATCGAACTTCGTCCAGGAAAAGGTGGAGAATTAGCAAGATCTGCTGGTTCATCAGCACAAATCCTTGGTCGTGAAGGAAACTATGTTATGGTTCGTTTATCAAGTGGTGAACAAAGAAAAGTTCTTGGAACTTGTATGGCAACTGTTGGTGAAGTTGGAAATGAAGACTCATCATTAGTTAAAGTAGGAAAAGCAGGACGTAAACGTCACATGGGTATTAGACCTACAGTTCGTGGTTCTGTTATGAACCCTAATGACCATCCACATGGTGGTGGTGAAGGACGTGCTCCAGTAGGACGTAAAGCACCAATGACACCTTGGGGTAAACCTGCATTAGGATTAAAGACACGTAAGAAAAAACAATCTGACAAGTTCATCGTACGTCGTCGTAATAGTAAATAGGAAAGGATGATTAAACAATGGCAAGAAGTCTTAAAAAAGGACCTTACGTTTTCGATAGATTACTAAAGAAGGTTCAAGAATTAAACAAATCAGGAAAAAAAGAAGTCATTAAAACATGGTCACGCCGTTCCACAATTTTCCCAGATTTCATCGGACACACATTCGCTGTTCACAATGGGAAAGAATTTATTCCAGTTTATGTTACTGAAGATATGGTTGGACATAAATTAGGAGAATTTGCATTAACACGTAAATTTGGTGGACATGGTTCAGACAAAAAATAGAAATAATGACTAGGAGGGTATTAAATGGAAGCAAAAGCAATTGCTAAAGGTCTTCGCGTATCACCTATCAGAACTCGTATTACAATCGATATGATTCGTGGTAAAAATGTTAGTGATGCATTAAACACTTTAAACAATACTAACAGTAAATCAGCAAGACTTATTAAAAAAGTATTAGACTCTGCTATCGCTAACGCTGTAAACAATAATGGAGCAGACGCTGCAACATTATACGTTAAAGAAGCAAGAGTAGATGCTGGTCCAGTTATGAAACGTCATTTCTTCGATTCACGTTCTCATATCGGACATAGAGATCATAGAACTAGTCACATTGTTATAGTAGTGGCTACAAGAAACTAATAAGGAGGTTACAGAATGGGACAAAAGGTAAATCCTAATGGACTTAGAATTGGAATCAATAAAGACTGGCAAGCTAAATGGTATGCTAACAGTACTGACTTTTCAAAAGTATTAGAACGTGACGTTAAAATCCGTAACTATATCGATGAAAAATTAAAGAACGCTAGCGTAGCAAAAGTTGAAATTGAAAGAAATGCTAAGAGATGTGAAGTTGTTATTCACTCTGCAAAACCAGGTGTAATTATTGGACATGGTGGAGAAGGCATTGAAGAATTAAAGAAAGAAATTTCTAAAGTTGCTGGTGAAGAAATTCAAATTACAATCAGTGATATTAAGAAAGCTGATTTAGATGCTCAATTAGTTGCAGAACAAATTGCAAACCAAATTACTAATAGAGCTTCATTCCGTATGGCTCAAAAACGTGCAATTAGAAATGCAATGAAAGCTGGAGCTAAAGGAATTAAAACAAGCGTATCTGGACGTTTAGGTGGTGCTGATATGGCACGTAGCGAAGGATACACAGAAGGAACTATTCCTCTACATACATTAAGAGCTGATGTTGATTATGGTTTCGCTGAAGCTGATACAACATTCGGAAAAATTGGTGTAAAGGTATGGATCTATAAGGGAGAAATCCTAAACAAAAAGGCTAAAGGAGGTAATTAATATGTTAATACCGTCAAGAACAAAATATCGTCGTGTACATAGATTACCTTACGAAGGACGCTCTCGTGGTAATAGAGAATTATCAAATGGTGAATACGGTCTTCAAGCTAAGGAAGGTGCTTGGATTACAGCTAATCAAATCGAAGCAGCTCGTGTAGCTATGACTCGTTATATGAAACGTGGTGGAAAAGTTTGGATTAACATTTTCCCACATATGCCATTAACTAAGAAACCTATCGGTACAAGACAAGGTAAAGGTAAAGGTAACGTAGAAGGTTGGGTAGCAGTAGTTAAAGAAGGAAAGATTATGTTCGAAATCGCTGGTGTTGATGAAGCAACAGCTCGTGAAGCATTAAGACTTGCTTCTCACAAACTACCAATCACTACAAAATTTGTAAAAAAAGAAAATGGTGGTGAAGTAAATGAAGGTTAAAGAAATCAGAGAATTATCAACTGAAGAAATCAACAAGAAATTATTTGAAGCTAAACAAGAATTATTTAATTTACGTTTCCAACAAGCAACAGGAAATATCGAAAAACCTTCTAGAATTAGAGAATTAAGACACACCGTTGCAAGATATAAGACCGTTCTAAGAGAACGTGAGATTAGCGAGTAGGAGGGAATAAAGTGGAAAAGAAATTAAGAAAAGAATTAGTAGGAAAAGTTATTAACGCTACTAATGACAAAACAATCAATGTTTTAGTTGAAACTTATAAAATCCATCCTAAATATCACAAGAGAGTTAAAAGCTCTAAGAAATATTGTGTACATGATGAAAAGAATATTGCAAAAGTTGGAGATGTTGTTCGTATAGTTGAAACTAGACCATTATCAAAGACTAAACACTTCTATCTAAAAGAAGTAGTAAAAGAAGCAGTTATTATTTAACGCTTAGATGAAAGAGGAGGAATAATTTATGTTACAACAAGAAAGTCGTTTAAAAGTTGCTGACAACTCTGGAGCACGTGAACTATTAGTAATTCGTGTTTTAGGAGGAAGTAAAGTAAAGACTGGTAACATTGGTGATGTAGTAGTTGGAACAGTTAAAAGTGCAATTCCTAATTCACCAGTAGCTAAAGGTAAAGTTGTAAAAGCAGTTATCGTTCGTAGTCGTCAAGGCGTTCGTCGTGAAGATGGAAGTTATATTAAGTTCGATGACAATGCTTGCGTTATCATTCGTGATGACAAGAGTCCAGTTGGAACTCGTATCTTTGGACCAGTAGCAAGAGAACTTCGTGATAAAGATTACATGAAAATTGTTTCTTTAGCAAAAGAAGTACTATAAGAGGAGGATAAATATGAACTTTAAAGTAGGAGATGAAGTTGTAG
>JAFUFG010000176.1 GCA_017470045.1 Bacilli bacterium
GAAGAAATTAAAAAGGCTTATCAACAAGTT
This sequence comes from Bacilli bacterium, assembly GCA_017470045.1. The sequence continues at coordinate 31 of JAFUFG010000176.1, forward strand.
CGTAGACAAGAAAAGAATAATCCATGGAAACAAAGACATATGGATTATGAAGAATACTTTGATAAAAATTTTGACAAAGAGGAAAATAAATTTGTAAAAGGTATCAAAAAAGGGTCTTTTCATGTTGCTACAGAGTTCTTATACCAATTACATAAGTTTTCTTATATCGGCAGAGATACAGTTCCAAAATATGTAATCCGAAATCGTAAAATGATTGGTACGGTGATTGCAATTGTAGTAGGAGTTAACTTATTAGGAAATACGAAAGAAACAACAATAGAAGAAACAAAAATACCAGTAGAACAAGAAGTAACAACTACACAAGTAAATGAAGAAAAAGTATCTTATGAATTAATCCGTAAATATGAGATTGAATCAGGAGATACGTTATATGATCTTGCTCAAGAAACTGGTGTATCAGTTGAAAAGATGCAAGAATACAATCATTTAGATACGAGTAGAATTGTTGCCGGAGAAACACTAAAAATTCCTTACACTGTAGCAAAAGAAGATTTAGGGTATTACACATCTACAGATTCTATTGGAATCGATAGTGTATATGACTTTGCAGAAAAGCATCATACAACAGTAGGCACAATTTTAGAGTTAAACCAAGATAGAGTTTATTAAATAGATGGAAACTTTGTTATCAGGGAAGATGAATTAAAAGTACCTAATTTTATAACAAAAAAAGAGTTTAATGAGAAAAAAGAAGTAAAAACATACCAAAAATCAAGATAATTTGAAAAATATCTTGATTTTTCTTTGTAAAAAAAGAAAAAACGTGTTATAATGAATTGCAGAAAGGAGTGGGACCAAATGTTCCACTCCTTGTTGTTTAGGAGGTGGTCTAAGTTGAAAGAAAAGGTTTCACAACTTGTAGACGAACAAATCAAAGACTTAAATGTTTATGTTTTTGATGCTTTTACAGAAGAAGTAGAAGGACATCAAGTATTTAACATTGTTCTTGATAGTGAAGAAGTAATTGATCTAAACAAAATTACAGAAGCATCAAGAATCATTAACAAAATTATGGATGAACACGAAGAAGTTTTAGGAGATATTGACGAATTAGATATCTATTCAAACGAGAAGGGAGCAAACGAAGATGAATAGTAAAGAATTTAAAAAAGCTTTAGATAATATCGTAAAAGAAAAAGATATTAATCCAGAAGTAGTTTATGAAGCTATGGAATTAGCACTAACATCTGCATACAAAAAGAATTTTAATTCAAAAACAAATGTTAAAGTCTTATTTGATCGTGCAACTGGAGAAATCAAAGTATATTCTTTCTTAACAGTAGTAGAAGATGACAAGATGACAAAAGAAGAATACGAAGATTACTTATTCGAACACTATACAGATGATGATGACGAAGAAGAAGAATTAACAGCAGAGGAAGAAGAAAAAATCTCATTCTTTAACCCAGAAACAGAAATCAAGTTAAGTGAAGCTAAGAAATTAGATAAAACATTAGAAATTGGAGATACAATTGATACCGAAGTAACTCCAAAAGACTTTGGTAGAGTTGCTGCTTCTACTGCAAAACAAGTTGTAGTACAAAAAATTAGAGAAGCAGAAAGACAAAGTATCGTAGATGAATTCGGTGATAAAGAAGACGAATTATTAATCGGTACAGTAGCTCTAGAAGACACGGATAACTATTTCATTGATTTAGGAAGAACAAATGGTATCTTACCTAAGAAAGATATTATTCCAGGAGAAAAGATTGAGATGGGTTCTCAAATTAAAGTTTACGTAAGTAAAATTATTCTTCCAGGAGATAATAAAGGTCAAGGAGAAGTTCAAGAAGAGAATAAAGAAAAGAAGAAAAAAGAAAATAAGAATATGACAATTCTATTAAGTAGAACTCATTTCGGATTTGTTAAGAGATTATTCGAACTTGAAATTCCTGAAATTAATGATGGTACTGTATTAATTTACTCTGTAGCAAGAGATGCTGGAAACAGAAGTAAAGTAGCAGTATATTCTGAAAATCCAAATGTAGATCCAATTGGAGCATGTATTGGTGAAAAAGGTTCAAGAATTGCTAGAATTATTGAAGAATTACATGGAGAAAAGTTAGACGTTGTAAAATATGACAGCGACCCAGCTGTATTTATTGAAAATGCATTATCTCCAGCAAAAGAATTAACAGTAGCAATTACTGATCCAAAGAAGAAAGAAGCAATGGTAATTGCTGATGGAGATAACTTCTCATTAGCAATTGGTAAAAAAGGACAAAATGCTCGTCTTGCTCATAGATTAACAGATTATAAGATTGATATTAAGACAAGCGAACAAGCA
>JAFUFG010000177.1 GCA_017470045.1 Bacilli bacterium
AGATAAGCAGGAAAAGGTACAAAAGATCTTCCTGCTTTTAAAACCAGTAATAAGTCATACGGAACGAAATCGTAATTCCTTGTTGTAATAGCGATATATAAAGCTGGTGTAAGAATCGAAATGAAGAATGCAAGAAAACGAATGATTCGAATAAAACTAACGTGAATACCTTTTTGATAATAATCATCTACGGTATGAAAAAAATCAATAAAGAAACTTGGAAGTATTAAAGCGTATGGGCTATGGTCAACAAAAATAACTACCTTTCCCTCTAGTAGAGCCATCTCACAATGATCTGGTCGTTCCGTAAGAATAATAGTAGGAAATAATTGTTCTTTTTTTTCTAAACAATGTTTTAAATAGGTGGAGTCAATTACACCATCAATAGTAATCTTATTTAATTGTTTTTGAACCATTGAAACCAATTTTGAATCTACGATTCCAGTAACGGAAAGTATTGCAATATTCGAATTCGTAAAACGTCCTTTAACCATACGATCAATCTTCAATTCACTCGGAATTCGATTCTGCATTAACCCCAGATTTGTCTCCAAATCTTCAATAAAAGCATCCTTTGGACCAGTAACCGATACCTCTCCACTAACCGTAGAAATATTACGAAAGAAATTCATAAAACCACCATTAATAGTATGGTAAAAAAATAGTAATTTATGTATAATATGATTGAGGTAAGAACATGGAAGTAAAAATAGAAAAATTAGATCATTTTGGGAGAGGAATTACCCATATTAAGAATAAAATATGTTTTGTAGAAAATGCATTACCTACAGAATCTGTTGAAATAGAATTGGTAAAAGAAAATAAAAAATACGATGAAGCAATCTCAAAGCAAATAAAAGAATCATCACCAGATCGAGTAGAAGTAACCTGTCCTTATTACAAGGAATGTGGCGGATGCCAATTACTACATCTTGATTCCACAAAAGAAGATGAGTTTAAAACAAATAAAGTAAAAGAACTGATAGAACATATTGGATCTCTTAATCCGAATTTAGTCGAAGACATCAGTTCCTATAAAAGAATACACTATCGTAATAAAGTAGTATTCCATATCAAAGATAGAAAACTAGGTTTTTATAAAGAAAGAACCAATGATATTGTAGAAATAAAAGTTTGTGATTTACTAAGAAGTGAAATTAATAATCTAATTCCGATATTAAAAGATCTAGTAAAACACCCAGATAATGAAATAAAAGAAATAATGGTACGAGTAGGGAATAATGATACCAAAGAAACATCAATGGTCTCAATAAAAGGAGAAGTAAAGAATTTCATTAATTTAGATGAAATTGTAGATGTAATCATTCTAAATGGAATCCGATTAACAAAAGATAATAAGTTTACTTCAAGTATTAATACGTATAAATTCTTTGTAAGAGATAAATCATTCTTTCAAGTAAATGATACTGTAGTAACAAAATTATATGACGAAGTATTAAACTTCTGCAGAACTCATGATATAAAAAACGCCTTAGATCTATATTGTGGTACAGGTACGATTGGAATATATATTTCAAAAGAAGTAGAACATGTACTAGGAATTGATAATTCCGAATCTAGTATTCTAGATGCGAATGAAAATAAGATTTTGAATAATGTAGATAATATAGAGTTTATTTGTAGTAAAGTAGAAGACCAAATTGATAAGATTACAGGAAACTATGATCTAATAGTAGTAGATCCTCCTCGTGCAGGTCTAGATAATAAAACAAAAGAATATTTAAAGAAAATAAATCCAGAACACATAATTTATATATCATGTGATCCAGCTACTCTAGCAAGGGATTTAAAAGACTTAAATACGAAGTATGAAATCAAAAGAATTAAACCATATAATATGTTTCCAAAAACATACCATGTTGAATGTGTCTGTGTACTAGAATTGAAGTAAAACCTTATATATCAACGAAAAATGACATGGCAATCAGTATAAAAAACATAGTAAAAACAACCTAAAAAATAAATTAGGTACTTGTATAATATGTTTCCAAGTGCTATCTTTCTTAACTTCAGACCACATTGGTCTGAAGTAAAAGAGTTCGTAAAATAGTAATCTTCCGATTATCAAGTCAGTGAAATAATAGCAAAAATTAAGTAAAATCATGATATAATTAATTTGGTGATAATATGAAATCAAAGAGTTTCTTGGAAAAGCATTTAGGATTAATAATATATCTTTCTCTTTTACTTGTCGGATGTTTATTATTTATTATACCTTTTATTATTGGCGGTATAAATAATAAAGCTGAATTGAAAAAATTATATAATGAAGTTGAGGAAAGACTTGATGAAACAACATCTTCAACTCTTCATTATGAAATAGAAAAAGTTTATAGAACTAATTTAAAACAATATGGTGTCATTGTTAAATTTACTACAGATAAAAGAGAGGAATCTATTGCTCCAGCTACGATTAAGTATGAACTAAGTGATATGATTGAAAATGGGAACTATTCTCTCAATTTATGTAAAGATTATTGTTTATATGAATTTTCTTTATTCTCAAAAACAGGTAATAAAGCAATTGTTAGAGAAGATCATTCATTAAAACAAAAACCAATTATTTCCTATGATGGCAAAAATCTAAGATATGAAAGGTTACTTGGTTATTATATTGGCGTCCTTATTTTTATGTTCTTCATAACAATGGTTGGGGGCTATATATATGTTTCCTCTACTAAGAATATGGCTGTTTCTTTAGGAGCATATTTAGCTAAGATTTTGGTAATATATATTGTAGTCGGTATATTAAGTGGTGGAATTGGTTTTATAGCGTTACCTGTTTTATGGGTATTAGAACAAAAGAAATAAAATGATCGGAAGATTAAGATATTACGATTAAAGATATGAGGAATCATATCTTTTTAAAATACAGTGACATTTATGATATAATTGTTATATGCAAGAAGAGTGATAAAAATGAAGTTATTTGATAAAGTTGAACCAATATATTTTATTGATGATGAAATGAAAAAGATGCTTAATGATATTGATAATAAATTATTAAATATTGAGATTAACGATAAACAAAAAAGAAAATATATGGTTACAAAATCAAAAGTTAGGTCAATTCATTCATCACTTTCTATAGAAGCTAATTCATTATCTCTATTTGATGTTGAAAGTATAGCACAAAATAAACAAGTATTTGGTAAAAGAGATGAAGTCCAAGAAGTTAAGAACGCTATTGAAGCCTATAATCATATAAATGATTATAACTATAAAAGTGAAGAAGATTTTTTAAAAGCAAAGATAATAATGACTAAATATTTTGATGAAGATAATGGTAGTTATAGAAACCATGGCGAGGGAGTAAAAAGAGATAATAAAATAATATATGTTGCTCCTGAATCAATACTAGTACCAACACTTATGAAAAGTCTTTTTGATTTGCTTAATAATAGTGATTTAAATTTAATAATGTTATCAGCAATATTTCACTATTATTTTGTAGCAATTCATCCATTTTCTGATGGTAATGGTAGAATGGCCAGACTTTGGTTTTCGTTAATGCTAATTAGTTATAATAAGAACTTTGAATTTATTCCAATAGAGGAAGAAATATATTTAAATCAAGAAGAATATTATAGATCTCTAGCTGAGTGCCATTTAAATAGTAATGCCAATGTATTTATAAAGTTCATTCTGAAAACTATTAATTCATCATTAGATAAGATTATTAAAAGTAGTAATTTTGCTTTAAATGATATTCAAAATAAAATTATAGAATTAATTACTAATGATAAAAGTATTACTCAAAATAAAATTGCTGAAATAATAGGAGTTAGTGTTAGAACTATAAAAAGAAATTTTAAAATTTTAATTGATAATAATATTATTGAAAGAGTAGGATCAGATAAAACTGGTTACTGGGAAGTATTAAAGTAATTAAGCAAATATAATATGTTCGTGATATACAAACATGGATGATAAAAATTTATTAAATAATATGTTTTTTTGGCTAGTACATGCAAATGGAATATGTTCGTTGAATGCAAACAAGGCATGTAGAAAACGTTTGTGTTTTAACTCGTAAAACCCTTTAAATATAAGGGTTTTTATTTTAAATAATAAATTAAAAATTATTAATTTTTAGTAGAAATAGTAAAAAAATATAATAAACTATGTTTGCGTATGACTTGTTTCCAATAACTAGGATAGATTTAAAAATAAATAATATTATTGGAAACGAAGTTTTCACAATAAAGTAATATTACGAACTCTTTATATGTTTACTTTTAAGAATATTTAGCATATAATAGAGTATGAAAAGTATAACTAGTTATACTTAAAGGAGGCATATATGAAAGATAAGTTTGTAGGTATTGCTAAAGTTGGAGAAAAAGGACAAATAGTAATTCCTAAAGAAGCGAGAGATATGTTTGATATTAAACCAGGAGATTCAGTTGTTGTTTTATGTGATAAAAAGAAAGGTATGGCTATTGTTAAATCTGAAGTAATTGAAGATACTATGGATAAAATAATGCCTAAAACAAAATAATATGAATTCTATTGAAACAAAAAAATTAAGCAAGAAATTTAAAGATAAAACTGCAGTAAATGAAATAAATTTGCAAATAAAACAAGGTGAATTATTTGCACTATTAGGAACTAATGGTGCAGGAAAAACAACAACTATTAAAATGTTATCAGGATTAATACTACCTACATCAGGTGAAATTTTAATTGAAAATATGAATATAAAAAAAGATATTTTTAAAATTAAAGAAATATTAAATGTGTCGCCACAAGAAACAGCAATTGCTCCTAATTTATCAGTTAAGGAAAATTTGGAATTTATGGCTGGTGTTTATCAAATAAAAGATAAAGATAAAAAAATTAATGAACTAATTAAATTGTTTAAATTAGATGAAGTGTTAAATAAAAGAGCAAAAACTTTATCTGGTGGATGGCAAAGAAAAGTATCTATTGCAATAAGTTTAATTAATGATCCTAAAATATTATTTTTAGATGAGCCAACATTAGGTTTAGATGTTATTGCAAGAAAAGAATTATGGAAAGTTATTAATTCACTAAAAGGTAGAATAACAATTATTTTAACAACTCATTATATGGAAGAAGCAGAAAGTTTGTCAGATAGAATAGGTATAATGGCAAATGGTAATTTAATAGATATAGGTACTTCACAAGAGTTAATAAAAAAGACAAAAACTAAAAATTTTGAAGATGCTTTCGTATCAATTGCAACAGGAGGTGAACTATAATGAGAATGTTAAATTTCGCTAAAAGAAATTTTAAAGAATTAATTAGAGATCCGTTAAGCCTAATTTTTGAAATAGTATTACCTATATTTTTATTATTTATATTTCAACAAATTAATATACCAGGAGATACATATAAATTAGAAAATTTTACTCCTGGAATAATAATATTTGGATTTTCATTTATAACATTATTTACTTCTACATTAGTAGCAAAAGACAGAAGTTCATCTTTATTAATAAGATTAGGAACATCTCCGATGAAATCTAGTGATTATATTTTGGGATATATATTATCTTTAATTCCAATTATTATTATTCAAGATGTATTGTTCTTTATAGTTGCAATTATGTTGGGACTAAGTTTTAGTATTAATATTATTTATACTATTATCATATCAATTCTAGTTTCAATTTTATTTATTTCATTTGGTATTTTGATAGGTAGTTTAGTTAGTGAAAAAGCATCAGGAGGTGTTGGAAGTATAATAATTCAATTAGTGTGTTTTACAAGTGGTATGTATTTTTCAAAAGATTTAATTGGAAAAGGATTTGCTAAAGTATGTGAATTTTTACCATTTGAAAGTGCTTTAAATATAATCAAGGGAATATTGAATAATAAATTAGATAT
>JAFUFG010000178.1 GCA_017470045.1 Bacilli bacterium
ACCATATATGTTCTATATAGGTTGTATTGGTATGTTTGGAAGGCAATATAGCCACCCATACCTAATATTATTAAAAAGAATAGTCTTGCAATAATATTTTTCTTTTTTACTGGTTTTTGTACTACAGGTTCTTCTACTTTATTCTCTATTGCAGCTGTCGTTACCTCTTCTTTTTTTTCTTCTTGTTTTTGTTCTGGTGATAAACGGTATACTTTTGCAGCTTCAATGGTTTCTCTTTGTGGTTCATTATTTGTGCCATTATTCATTCTTCTCACCTATCCTACTATAATAAATTATATTAAATATTCGATTTTTTTACAAGACTAAACAAAAAGAAGAAGCTATTTTTTCTTCTTCTTTTTCTTACTTTTTGATTTTGTTTTATTGCTTTTTTCTTCTTGCTTTGATTCTTCTTTTCGAATTACTTTTCTATTATTCTTTTCTACTTTTCTTTCTATTTTTGTATATTTTTTCTTCCAATGAATTAATATCATTCCTAGTAATAGAACTAATACCGTATTTGCTTCTAAACCATTGATTTGATAAACTACTTTTTCTGCATTAATTCCTACAAAAATATGATAAGAAGTATATAGACCATATATAATTTGATTTACCATTGTAAATAAGATGGTTATGATAATCCAAGTCATTGATGGATTCATCTTTTTCATTTTCTTTTCTAGTTTTTCTTCTAATGGTGTTTTCGTTAAATTATTCTTGAATAAGTAGATTAGTGTCATAATAAGTATTGTTATTCCTAGAATTATTAAGTTTACCGTTAAGTTATGTTTTAAAGAATAGATTTCTAATATTATTAGTAAAAGTATATTTTGAATTGTTTTTCTTTCTTTATTCTTTATCATTATTAACTCTATGATGGATACTAGAATTAGTAATAGTGTATCAATAATCATTCGGATAACTTTTTTACTAATATAGTTATCTCTTAGTGTGTTTTGACTAATTCCAAATTTACTTTCTTCTACTACAATACTCTTATAAGCGTAGTCTTTTTTTGTTTTGTCACTAAAATTATTGATTTGTTTTTTTGCATTTTTTAAATACTCTACTCTTTGCTTTTCATTTCGTCCTTTTAATACGTTGTATACATTCGATGCATTTTTTATTCCTAAGGTTTCGTCTTGGGTACTTTTATTTTGTAATGCATTATAGAACATATAATTTAAGATTTCTGCTTCTTCTATGATTGGCTCTATTTCTTTTTTATTACATTTTCCTAAAGCATAGTGATTTTTTTCTTCTTTATAACATGCTTCGAATTCTTTTCGATCTTCTTCTTTCATTAATAGACCTAGTTTTTCATAGGTTTCTTTTGTAACTCTTGTTGGTATGATATAATCGATTCCTTTATTTTTTATTCCTGTTACATAGATTTTTTCATTGGTATTTAAAATATCTATAAAACAAAATAATGGTATAAAGAAACATAAGATTACGACTATTCTTTTTATTACTTCTTTCATATGTACACCTCTATTATTCATTATAACATAAATTATTGGTATTTATATTCATAATCATAAGTATCTAAAATATTACAAGCGTTATTTCCGTAGGATAGACACGGATAAACATACATTTTTTCGGATTTACTATTGATTGATTTGATTTCTTTTACATCGATATAACCTATTTCATTTCCAAACGGATCTTTTGTGGAATCCATGACTCCAATGATTTCGTACCAACCTTTTTCTTTTATTTTTGTTAAATCATATTTAGCAACGAATCCTCCAAATCCGGAATCTGCTGTACAGCAACTAACTAGCAATTTTCCTATTGCAAAATATCCTTTTGGAATAAATTCATCTTTCTTTATAATAAAACCTCTTACTTTAATGGTTTTCCCTTTTATGCTTTCTATTTTTGCGTTATAAGTTAAATCTCCTGATAATTGAATGTAAGATTCATCTACTACGTCATAGTCTATTCCATCTATTTTGGTTTCTTTGGTTGGATTATTTTTTTTGATTATTTGAGTAGACATTCCCATTTTGGATTGCTTGGTATTAGCAATATTCGTATCTAATTGTCCATCTTTTGCAAATACTAAAAATAATATTGGTAGTAATAGTATGATATCGAATGGTTTGAACTGATAATGATTATGTTCCTCTCTTAATAGAATAGCACCCATTATGAATAGAACAATTGCAGATAAATAAACATTTATATGCATATTTGGAGCTAGATAGTTTCCTAAATTACCGTTTAGGGTAATATAACTGATTAGAAAGGTATAATATAGACATACATATCCTATATACTTTTTCATAGAGCCATCACCACCAATATGGATAGGAATGTTACTCCAAAGATTAATGCGATAAGTTGAATAACAAAACTCTTTTTATAACTTCCTAATAATACGATTGTATTTTTAATATCGATCATTGGCCCTACTATTAAATAAGCAAGAATGGCTTCTTTTTGGAATACTTGTAATAGAGAACTTCCAATAAAGGAATCGGATGTAGAACATAAGGAAATAATATATGCGAATGTCATTAATACAAATATCGAAAGAATTGAATTACTTTGGAATGTATTCATTAACTCTTTTGGTAGGAATACTTGTACGATACTTGCGATTAATGATCCGATAATCATATATTTTAATACATCTGTGAAATCATAAGCTGCATGTTCTAGGATTTCTTTGACTGTATTTTTCCATCCTTTTTCCTTCTTATGATGATCACAATGGCAATGTTCTTCTTTGTTTTCTTTTTGTTCTAATAAGATATCTTCTTTTTGTAGTATTCCTAGAATGATTCCAATGATTAATGAAATCATGATTCCAAGTATTAATCGGTACCAAATCATTTCTGGATTACTATTTTTAAAGGCTTGATACGTTGACAATAATACGACTGGATTGATGATTGGAGAAGCTAACATAAAGCTTACTGCAACATTTAATGGAACTTTCTTTTGGATTAATTTTCTAGATACTGGAATAATCGCACAATCACAGGCTGGGATAAAGAACCCTAATAATACTCCAGTTATCGAACCTAATATTTTGTTTTTTGGAATCCATTTTACAATCATTTCGTCGGTTACGTAACGTTCAATAATTGCTGATATTATGGAACCTAATAATAAATATGGTAAACTTTCTAATAAAATAGATAAGAATATGATCGATATATTTTGCATGATGCCTCCTTATTCGTGATGATGGTGATGATGATGGTGGTGTTCGTGTTCTTCTTGATGAACCTCACA
>JAFUFG010000179.1 GCA_017470045.1 Bacilli bacterium
AGATTTCCCCAATATATTCCGCAATAACTTCCGTATTTCCCTTTTCAATATAACCGACTGCATAATTTTCATCTGCTCTAGAAAAGTAAATAACCAAACTTTTCTTTCCTTTATAACTTTCTTTATTTCCTCCAAATAACATATAATCATCCCTTCCTTATGTTTGAATAAATAATATGAGTAAGTATTGAAATCATCATCACAACACTAAAGTATTTCAAAATAGATACTATGATATTTCCAGTAACAATAGAAAAACCATAAGTACCAGTAATATGTTTTACTATATCTAAATCAATAAAAGAGTATATTCCAAAACCAATAATAAAAATTCCAAGTATCCACTTTAAAGTAAAATTCATCTTCTTCGATATTTTTCCAAACATTACATAAAAGTTTGTTCCAAGATGTAGTCCCATACAAATAAGACTGATATAAGAAAATACTTTATGCAACGAAATAACCGTAAGATTATGAAGTGATAAATTTGGAAATAAATCTCTAGAAGATAATATTCCAAAAATAAGAGACAAAAAGAAACTGATAAAAAATAGAAGATTAATAATTAGTAAGATCCATCTAGAAAGAGAATACTTTCCCTTTGTTAGATTTTTCATATAACTCCAATTAAGAACCAAATGGATAATTACTAGTATTAGTAATAATACTCCAATAATCTCATGATAAATTGGTTCCATATAGTTTCTAGAAAACTCTAATAATAATAGAAAAAATAATAAGATATTTACAATCATTTTCTTCATATTAATAACCTAATTCTTTTAACCAATCAATGGTATCTTTCTTACCCTCTTCTGTTCTTGCTCTAGATCCAGTAATCGCAAGACCATTCGTATTAACGGTACTCTTTGTCATTTTATCTTTTAAGCTTTGATAAGTACCTGCACTACCACTACCTTCATGAGTATTAAATGGAATAATGGCTTTTCCATCAAAATTATATTCTTCTAAAAAAGTATAGACAACCATTGGTAAATCTCCCCACCAAATTGGATATCCCAAGAATACTGTATCGTATTCTTCTAAATTCTCTAATTTGTTTTTAATTTCCGGTCTAGCATTTTCATTTTGTTCTTTCTTTGCTTCTTCAGTAGACTTTTGATAATTATCCGAATATTTTTTAACTGGAACAATCTCAAAAGAATCAGCTTTTAAATAATCTACGATATAAGAAGCCATCATCGCAGTATTTCCAACATCAACAGTACCTACATTATAGTTTTCTCCAGTTTTCGAAAAGTAAACAACTAGTACTTTACTATCGCTATTACTCTTCTTAGAAGTACTACTTTGATTTAAAATATCACTTGCTTTTTTATCGTCACCAGAAGAAGCACTTTTTCCACACCCAGTAATACAAACAACACATAATAAGATAATACTAAATAAAATAATTTTTTTCTTCATAAATCCTCCTAAATAGCTTTACCCATCTCGTAAGCTTCTTTTAAAGCATCACTGTATTTCGCATCTCCTTCATCCGTTAAAGAAGTACCATAGACCACTCCTTTTAAGTGAACATTCGAAACACAATCTAAAAAGCCTTGAACCGTTACTACGCATCGATCAATTGCTTCTTTATTACCATCCGTACAACTACCAATATAGTAAAAATCTTTATTCTGAATCCTTGTAAATTTCGCAAAAGCACGATCAATAAAATTCTTTAAAGTACCAGAAATACTATAGTAATAAGTAGGACTAGCAAAAACCAACACATCCGCATCAATAATTTGATCCAATGTTTCGTTTAACTTATCTTTAATAATACATTCTCCATGAATCTGGCAATAACCACATCCCATACATCCAGTCATACGATTCTTCTTTAAAGAGACAACCGTAACTTCATTACCAGTACTCTCTGCTCCCTCTTGAAAAGCTTGAGATAGTAAACTAGAATTACTGTTTTCTCTCATAGAACTAGTAATAATAACTACTTTTTTCATATCATCATTCCCTTCAATAATATCCTATCATAAGATAAGGAAAACTTATCATATCCGTTTTTTATATATGCTTATAAGAAAAACTTATAAATAAAAAAATAAGACAATTTGCCTTATTTTAAAACATCCATCATAACAGAAGTTAACTTCTCATATATCGTCTCATCAAAAGATTTTTTGTAGTATCCATATAATTTGCACACAATAATTTGATCATCACAAAATAATGGTACCGAAGTAATACTACCATCATCTGTTTTTTCTTTTATCTTACTAGCACTAACAAGAAAACCAATATTAGCAGCAACCATTAAATTTGCTTCGATCAAACTATTCGTATATAAAAAATCGCCATCATAATTAAAATTCGAACGAATAAAATCAATTTCATTTTGAATTTCTTCTCTAGTAGGTGCAACAATAATCCAAGGATATCCTTTTAAGTCTTCAATCCTAAACTCATTTTTATGAGATAAGCTGCTTGCATTCGATACTCTTACCGTATAATATAAATCTCCTAAATAGATATTATTAATATTTGGGGAAAAAGCTTTTCTTTGATCTCCAATTAAAATATCGGTTAAATCATTAATACTATTAGAAGAGGCTACATCATGAGTTCCTCCTCTTAATTCAATTTTTACTTCTGGATATTTTTCATGGAATAACATTAATCCTTTTTTTAATTCTTGATAACCATAATTAATCACATACCCAATACGTAAGGTCTCATTACGATTCTTGGAAATGTAATTTGCGTGATTCGTAACATCTTGAATATTATGAAGAAGATTCTTTCCTTCTAGATAAATATATTTACCTGCAGGAGTTAATTCAAATCCTTTTTTATTTCTCTCCATTAATGGAAAACCTAATTCTTCTTCAAACGATTTAATCGATTGAGAAATAGCAGATTGAGATACATATAACTCTTCAGCTGCTTTTGTAAAAGAATTCATCTCCACTACTTTTAAAAAATATTCTAAGTATTTCATATTCATAAGATCACCTCTTATTACTTTCCTATTATAACAAAATAGTAGGATTACTCCTACTATTTTATTTTACGAAACTCTTGCATTCCTCGTACAGATCCACCATCTACTAATACGTCAACTCCAGCAAGATAACCATTTCTCTCATCTGCAACAGTTGCTAAGGCATAACCAAGCTCTTCTGGTTTACCCATACGTTTCTCACAAGCAAGTGGAATTAAGTTACCACCATTTTCTTTTTCAAGTTCACCCATTCCAGTAGCAATTAAACCTGGAGATAAAGAACATACACGGATTCCTTTTGCTCCAAATTCAAAAGCACTCTTTGCTGCATACCAAGTGACAAAGTTTTTACTAATAGCATAAGCAAGTCCAGCTTTTTGATAATCCCCTTTAATCTTATTTGCAAGCCATAATGTTTTCTTTAAGAATTTTTCTTCGTCTTCATCTGCAAAATGATAATGTTTTGTTGGAAGTAACATTTTTGGTAATTGATAAGCAGAGTTAGATGCAACATCTACAATAACACTACCACTCTTCATTACTTTACTAAAATCCTGATTCATATAAA
>JAFUFG010000180.1 GCA_017470045.1 Bacilli bacterium
TAATCCAATAATCTTAGAATCATAAATTACATAAACAATACTATTTACATCCTCTAATAGTTTTTCTTCTTCTTTCTTATGATCATTTTTAATATCAAATTTTTCAAATAACTTCGAATTCCCCACTAAAATTTGTTTTTGTTGATAAGTACCAGATAATCCGATTCCAGCCAGATTTTCAAAATCCGTTACTAAGAAGTCAGGATCATAATATTCTTCAAAAGCTCTTGCAATAGGATGCGTACTATGTCTCTCGATACTAGATACAATTTTTAACAATTCATATTCTTCGAAATTTGAATAATGATAAATTTTTGATATTTTCAAATTACCATAGGTAAGCGTACCTGTTTTATCAAAAAGAATAGTATCTACTTTATGAGCATTTTCTAATGTTTCACTATTCTTAATAAGGATTCCTTCCTTCGCACTTTTACCTTCACTAACAACAATGGCTAAAGGAGTAGCAAGGCCTAAAGCACAAGGACAAGCAACAACTAAAACTGTTACAAAAGAAATAATTGCTTCTTGAAAAGAATAACCAAGAGAAAGATAAGAAAGGAATGTAATGCAGGAAATAAGGATAATAGCTGGAACAAAATAACCAGAAACGACATCTGCTAAACGTTGAATAGGAGTTTTCGTATTCGTAGCTTCCATAACCAAATGAACAATTTCAGAAATCGTAGAATCCGGACCAATTCGTTCTGCACGATATTCAATATATCCATCTAATGAAATTGCTCCTGCAATAACAGAATCATTTTTTTCTTTCTTTGAAGGAGTAGACTCTCCAGTAAGAAAAGCCTCATCAAAATGACTTTCCCCTTTCACAATAACTCCATCGACAGCAACCTTCATACCTGGTTTGCAGATTAGAATATCCCCTTTTTTCACTTCATCAATAGTTACTTCTTTTTCTCCATTAGAATCTTTGATAAGCGCACTTTGAGGAGTAATTTGAACAAGCTCTTGAATTGCTTCTTTCGTTTTTTCTTTCGACTTATGATCTATAAAACGACCAAGTTTTAGAAAATAAAGAATCATTGCAGAGCTTTCAAAATATAGGTGTTCCACCATCATCGTATCTCCTAGAAAGATACAAATCAAATTCCATATACTATATAAAAAACTAGCACAAACTCCAATCGTTACTAAAGAATCCATATTAGGACTTCTATGAATCAATTTCGTAAAACCACTCTTTAAAATATCAAACCCAAATACAAGAAATGGAATCGTAAGAAGAAATAATGCTATTCCATAAGCAAATGGATAATCTACCATAGATAGAAAAGGAATAACTGGTAAACCAATCATATGAGACATAGAAACATACATAAGAAAAAGGATTACAAACGCAAAACCAATTAAATAAGATTTTGTATAATCTTTCTTTTCTTCTGAGTCTTCTGTATAAACTCCTAAACTCTTATAACCTGATTCCTTTACAAAGCGATTTAAATCATCGATTGAAATCTTTTCATCATCATATTCAATCAATGCTTGTGCCATAACTAAATTAACAGATGCATTTACACCATCTTGTTTATTCAAGTATTTTTCTACTCGATTTTGACAAGCGCTACAACTCATTCCTTCAATTTTTAAGATTACCTTTTTCATTCTCTCACCTACTAAAACAATTATATAACATCCTCAAAATAAGAAAAATAATTTTCTGCTCCGTTACTAGCAGTAATAGAAGTAGACTCAAGATAAGAAACTTCTTTCCCATAAATATCTCTTAATAGTCCACCAGCCTCTTCAAGAATAAGACCTGCTGCTGCAAAATCCCAAGGCATTAATTTTAATTCGAAATAAAATTCTGCTTTTCCACTAGCAACATGACAAATATCCAAAACAGCACTACCAAATCTGCGATAATCTCCCGCAACAAGAGCTAATCTTCTTTGGATATCCAAAGACTTTTCTCTTAAATTCTGATAATATGGAGCACATCCACATAATACTAAACCATCTTTTAAAATCTTATTTGATACATGAATTAATTTTCCATTCAAATAGGCACCTTTACCTTTCTGAGCTTCATAAAACTCATTCGTATATGGATTATAACAAAAACCAATAACTGGTTTACCACGATACAATAAAGCAACAGAGATTGCAATCATAGGTAAATTACAAGAAAAGTTAGTAGTTCCATCAATCGGATCTACAACAAATAGATATCCATCTGGGAAAGAATCTTTATTAAATTCCTCTTCCTCTCCCATAAATCTAGCATTAGGAAGTATTTCTAACAATGATTTTTTCAAAGTATCCTGTACCAAAACATCATATTTCGTAACAACATTACAAATTCCATCTTTATCTTGTATTGATAAATCCTCTTTATCCGCATCTAAAATAATTTTACCAGCTTCTAATACACATTGTTTTAACAAATCATATTTTTCTTCATAAATCATATAATCACCTAATTCTTTTCATACTTATTATAACAAAAAAATCAGGGACTTAAACCTGATTATTATTTCCATTCCAATCTCTTTGAAGTTTTCTTTACTACTTTCGACTTATCTGCTTTTAAAACTAAATGATAACCAACTATTTCTGTAGAAGGTCCATCGCTTCCATAATCAAATACAAAATTACCATTAGCGGTTTGTGTCATACCAATAGGTCTACTAGAATGATAACCTCCTCCAGAAGAAGTATACTCATAAATTGGTTGTAAATCATACTTGGAACCATTAATTATACCATTCTTAATAGTAGTTGCTAAAGTTTCACAATTCTTTATAGACAAATCACTAATCCCTTTAGATTGAAACATAATAGCATCTTCATCATCAATAGAAAAATATTTTCGTTTAACCTCAATAACTTTTGGATTTTTCTCATTAATCATTTGAATAAACTCATTTACAATACTACTCTTTTCAAAAGTCTTAGTCCAATTATAATTATCGACAGAACCATATTTTCCAAAGAATTTAATCGCACAAATAGCAACACCCACAGCAATAGGACCAAAACCATAAGGCCACATCATAAGACCAGCTATAATAAAAAATATACCAATCACATAAGCTACCATATTAAAACCTCACTTAAATTAATCTCAAAATTATTATATCAAAAAAAAGATATTAGTTAACACTAATATCTCCACTTGTAGTTTTAATAGTTAAAACTAAATCACTCTTACGATTGCTCTTCTTAACATTAATATCACCACTAGTAGTCTTAGTTTCTACATAACAAGCACTCTTATTATGATCAATATCGATATCTCCACTAACCGTCTTAATACTAGAATGATCTGTAATATTGAAGTTAATAATTTCAACATCACCACTCATAGTAGAAAGAGTAATCATCTTAGTAATATTTTGAATATTAACATCTCCACTCATAGTAGAAATAGAAGCAGTTCCTAAACCTTGTACATCAACATCTCCACTCATGGTAGAAATAGTAATAACAGAATCTAATAAATCTATATTAGAATTGAAATCACCACTCTTAGTAGTAACTTCGGCATTTCCACTATAATCTCTTGGAACATAGAAAACTACTTTTGTTCTATTATTACAAAATCCAAAACAAGAAACATCATTTTTTTCTTCATCAATAGATATTACTCCATCAGAGAATTCAATCTTTGGATTATTCTCACGATTACTATAATATTCAACAACAATATTAGAGTCATCACTCTTTTTGATTTCAACATCAGTACTAAATAAATTGAAAGATACTTTTTTGATTTCTAATGATTCTTCTTTTATAGAATCAACTAATTCCATACTACTATCATTAATGTCAAAATAAAAATCAAAGCTATCCCCTTTTATTAATAAAAATAGAAAACCACCAGTTAATGTTAATGCAAAAATAGACAATATAACAATTAATGTAATAATAAAACCTTTACTCTTCATTCTTATTAATCTCCTTTAAATCAAATATTAATTCAATAATTTTAATGACAATCGCATAGATAATCCAAATAATCCATGTAATATGCCAAGCCATTGTAATAAAACTAATAAATAGATAAATACAAGTTGTAATTAAAGCTGCAATTTCTTTAAATCTTTTTAATACCGGATTTTGTTCTTTTTCAACTTTTTCTTTCTTCTTACTAGGATGTGTCATACAAGTAAACACAATTAAAGCAGTAGCTAAACCACATATTAATAAGAAGATGGATACAACTAAACCATTATTCCAATGAAAGAATTCCTCTCCAAGTAATATAAATACGACTGCTACAAAATATAAGAATACAGAACTACATATTAATAAAGCTTTTACTACATCAGGTGTTTCATCATCTATAATAGTTTTCTCTTCATCACTACCCTCATTAATTTTACGATCTCTTAATAATTCTTCTGTGCTAATACCAAATAATTCGCATAAAGGAACGATCTTATCAAAATCAGGACAACTATCTCCTAACTCCCATTTTGAAACAGTTTGTCTTGATACATTTAATTTATCTGCAAGTTCTTCTTGTGATAAATTATGTTCTTTTCTTAATGAATAAATTTTTTCATTAATTTTCATTTTTCTTCACCTCACGAACAAAACTATATCAAATCTATCGGTTGCGCACTACCAATTAACATTTGAAATTTGTCAACCAACATTAACATTTATAAAAATTATAACACAAAAAAATGGATAACCAGAGTTATCCACCTTTCTATTTTTATAATTTAGGTCCACCATTACTATCATTATCACTAGATTTTTGAATATCTGGAAATTGTGACTCCAAGAATTTCTTTTCTCGATCCGTAATAATAACACTACGACCATTATAAGTAAGTTTATTTTCTTGATCAAATAAATTAGTTTGTCTTAAAGGCTCTACCTTTACATCTTTATTACTGTAAATATCTCCAAGTAAAAATAAACGACTAAGATGATAACGAGATAGAATATCGTCACGTAGCTGACGTCCACGATTAACATGAGAAGACCCACTAGAATCAGCATTCTCATCCTCTTCCAAAATTTCAATAGGTAAATGAGAAAGATGACTCATTTCATCCAACTTATCCATTAGTACATCAGGTTTATTATCATTAGAATGATGAACTAAAGAAATATGGAAAAGATTTGAAGTATCTGCTGCATCTCTTAAAGAATTTAATCCAACGGAAGTATCCGATAAAAACATAGAATCTAATGCAACTGAATCAGATACTTTAATTCGCTTATAATCCGTCTTTTCGGTAAGACCATTATGATTAAAAGTATGATGAACTAGTTGATTATCACGTATAAAATCCAAATCTAATTCTTTATTACCTAAATAATGAATGGAAAAAGGAGCATTAAACTTTTTATCATATACGACAATAGTAACATTATTCTCCGTTCTAGCATCATCCATTTGATATTCCATAAAATAACCATCTGATTCCAATAATTTAATTTTCTCATCAGCCGTCATCATTGAAACATCTTTCCCGATTCTCTTAGAAATTCGATTTTCAGCTTCTTCAATAAAGAATCGTTTTAAATCAAAAAACATATTCTCTTCTTTTGCAAAAATAGAAAATTCATCTCGAATACGACGATTTGATTCAATCATTTCGATACGATCATCCGAATTCTGTTTTTGAACATCTTTTAAAGTCTCTACTACTTTAGAAATATTATCCACTTGAATCGTATATAAACATTGATCGGATAAAGGAACAAATTGATGAATATAAGAAAGAATTTGATTATTATCTAAAGTTAATTTATCAAAAATACTTTGTTGATTCTTTTGTAAATGTAAATCTAATTGTTCATTTAAATAATCAACAGAGAAACCATATTGATGTAAGGTATTATAATTAGACATTAATCGTTCAACATAACTAGATCCATCTTTACGGAATAAATAATTATCTCGAATCGGAATTTTTCTTAAAATATCAGTAGTAGAATGTGCCAATCGATTGGAATTATAAGAAGAATAAAACAAACGATCCATGATATTATATTTTCCACCAGCACCCGCAAATAACTTGCGCGCAAGAGTACGGACATCTTTCTTCTCATCTCTTGCTTGATTCTCATTTTGAATAGTATATTCTTCATTATTAACCATATAATAATGAATTGTTTGAAACATATTCTTAAGGCAATTATCTTTTTCTTTGTTTGAAAGAGTTGAATACTTTCTCATAGATTCATACATTTCATCTACAAAACGTTCTCTTTTTTGAAAAGAACCCAATTGAAAATAAGGATCATCCATAAATAATAAAGCAAGATTATTATTGATACGATTAACATCGCCATTCTCATCCCCGATAGACCAATAAGTATTCTCTTCTTCAAACATTTTACTAGCGTTACGATAAGCCTTATAGATTTCTCTTTTTATGTTTCCCTTCGAATTAGATACAAACTTTTCAGCTTTCATTACTGCTTCTCTACGATTGCTACAAACATCACGAATAGTACTTCCAGACATTATTTTTAATGCATCTTCATTCAGGTGAAGAGGAACCTTCCCGCTCATAACTAGTTTCATAATAGAATTCAACTTTTCATCAGGATGAGTTTTATGATAATCGATTCCTGCTTGAAACAAACATCCAAACATTGTTCTTGTAACAAACTCATCTCGAAAATCACATGCCCTTTTCATAGGATCTATATAAGTATTCCACTTTCGAACAGTATCCATATGTTCTATAAAATAACGATAATCGGAAAAATCAAACAACTCATTAAACTCATCAATAAGATGAGGACTTAATTTTGAAATACACTCAATAGTATCTTGTTTTACTCCCTTAAAATATTTCTCATATTGAGAAAAATTAATAAAGCGAGAGAATAAACTATTTGATACAGCATCATCATAACGAACTTTATTTTCAAATAAACCATAATCAAAAGACTGTAATGCTACAGGTGATAAATCTCCAACAGAACGAATTCCATACATAGAAACAATAAATTTTAAATTACGATCTAAAGAAAGAAGATTCTCTTTTTCAGGAGAAACGGATAATTGAATATAACGATTTGGAATCTTCTCTCTTGAGTGAATCATACTAAAAACTTTATCTTGAATAGTCTTATAGTTACCTAAATAAATAAAGTTTAAAGTGTCATTCGAAAAATAAGAACAATCTTTTAAATATTCATAATTTGAAAAAATATTTTGCAAGTCATATTCAAATAAGAAAGGATTATCACGAAAAAAAGTGATTGCTTCTTCCCTTGAATATTGATCTCCCATAACACGATAAAAGGTACGAATGTTTTCAATAAAAGAACCAGAGTCTGTTCTTTCGACAATATCAAATCTTTTCTCCAAAGGAAAACTACGTAAACAATCTTTATATAAATTTAAATAGGAAAGATCTTTCTCAATCTCTCGATCTAATGGTAATTCTCCAAAGCCAGGATAAGGTAATAATAGTTCTTTAATATGTTCAATATAATACTCATCGATAAGAAAAGAATTCTTAAGATTTTCATCAGCATAGATAATTCCCCTACTCATAAAAATCACCCATAAATTCTTTCAAAAGACAAATAATATTCATAGAATAAAGAATATCTTCATCTAATTTTGATACTACATAGTAAGAAGAAACTAATTCATCAATATTTTCTCGAATCAAAGGAAGAATTTCTTCTTTCTTATTAGAAGGAGTTTGAAATAAAACAAATTGAGTAAATTCTTCTTTAAAATTAGGATCCGTATCTTCCAGATTTTCGACTGAAGAAATGATCTTCTGAAGAAAAGGAGCTGGAAATTCCGAATTCTTCGCAATCGCATGATGTAAAGCAGAAATCGAAATAGAAAAACGACTTTGTAAAAAATCATAAACAGAATAATATTTCTTTAGACTCTTATAGTAAGTTAAAGCCTCTACACTATTTGAAATTGGATACTTTTGAAAAATCGTTAAACTTAAAGTATTTTCAATAATACTATCGCGATTTTTTTGAATAAGATTTAATAAATAAGTTTGCATTTTCAAATAATCAGTGTTTGTAAAATCAAATAAAGAAAAACTTTCATAACCCTCAATATTTAAAATATGACGAAGGAAAAAATCAATATTACGGTAATAAAATAATAAATAAGAATTATCTTTCTTCTCATAATATAGATTACGATAAGAATTTATTGTTGTTAAGAATGATAACAGATTGGAATAATCAATCATTGGAACTTCTAATATAGAACTAGAAGCATCATCTAAAATAGAAAATGCATTAGGAAATAATTCAATCGTCTTCTGATAAACATCATCTTTTTCATAAGAAAAATTAGTAGCCATTTCCAAGATAGAATCATGAAAAGGTTCTTGAAAAACAGAATCAAAAGATAATCCATTACTTTTCAAATAAGAAAGAGAAGAATACAATATCTTTCCCACTATTTCTTGATAAAAAGAAGCATAACGTTGAATCTCATCTGAAATAGAATCCCATTTTTTAACAGTCTCTAATGAATCAAAAAAATCTGTAACATGTTTGTCACCATCAATAAACTTCCAAAAATAAGATTCATCAAATTGTTTCAAAAAAGATAATAAAGAATAAATACATCCCTCTAAATATTTGGAATATGGATTTTCACGATAAAGAGGAAATTCTTCAAATACTTGAATTTTTAATTTATCATAACACATATCTTTTTGATATTGAATAATACTACGTTTTGAATTACGTTCTACATATTCTAGTTTATCAACATCAAAATTATTCTGGTAATAATCAACTGTAGATTTTAAAAAGACAAGAAAATCACGTAAATTCATCAAGTTAGTAGGAGAAGATTCAACATTTAAAATCCAAGAAGAGCCAGGAAGAGATTGATACTTCTCTAGATGATCTTGAATTTGCTCTTTTAATACATCTGCATTACGAAAATAGAATCCAAATAATGCATTCTGTAAAGGAATATCCGCAATAATCTTTTGTCCTTCCAAATAATAATAATTTGAAACAATATTAGAAATATTTATATCATCCATAGATACTTTCATTAGTTCTTCCATAAGTACCTCCTACTCTACTATTTCATTATAACATAAAAAGAGTAGAATTCTTCTACTCTTTATTGTTTCTCTTAAGAACAAATTCTTTTCCATAATGAAATAAGAAATAGATACCAGTAAACTCCAATATCTGAATAACTGGTATAATACCGCAAGAATAATTATAGATATGTCTCATAATGGATCCTCCAAAACAACTACAGAACCACAACACTCCAAATAATAAAACAAAACAAGTTCCAAGTAAACCAAGTAGAATCATCCATAAATAGAAAGATTCTATTTTCTTGCTACGAATATCAATAACCATTCTAATAGTAAATAAAAGAAATCCGATAATACCTAAAATAAATATAGCGTATCCAGTAGATTGATAAATAGATACAATCGATGTAATAAAAGAAATAGTAATATGATAAGGCTCCGTTACAGGAGATAATTCTTCAGGCCATACTGTTTCAGAATTCGTAAAATGATCCATCATAATAATCGCATACATAGGACCAGTAGCATTATAAATATCGGTATCATTTTCTCGATATGTAACCATCATATGAATAGCATCACTCATAGTCTTAGGATAATACTCTAATAACTGATCCATAGTATAACCAATCGTAATTGGAGAAATATACAACTTTTTTTTCTTACTTAATTTCAAAGAGCCACTCTCTACCGCTTGATCTAATTCTTGATCCACTTTTTGATAAAAATGATTTACTGCTTTACCACCTTGCTCATAGATTCCAGCATCCGCAACAGCTTCTTTAAAAGTCCAATAAATAATATCTGCTTCAATCTCACCATTTTGTTGCACAGCCCAAGAATGCTCATACATATCATCAATATATGGTTTTATTGTTTGGAGAGTCTTAGAATGATCAATTGCTTGATACATCATATTTTTCGTAATCCAAACATTCTTCACTTCATTTTCTTCATCGATACGAATAATATCCGCCATCATCTCTTTAAAATACGTTCCACTTCGATCCGTAATCGTATATTCACCATACTTCCAATAATTAATAGAACTATAAATAATATTCGTAAAACATAGAGAAAGAATTGGTAAAACAATTAGAAAAGATCGAAGAAATTTACGATTAATCTTCTTAGAAAATAATACAAAACCAATACTTACTGCAAGAGAAGTAAATACAAAAGGCATAATCCAAATAGAATCCTCTTTAATATAATAAAAGAATGGTAAAGCAATTGCACCAAGAGTAGAATAACAAACCAAATTCTTAAATTTCTTATCTCTACAACAATTAAAAATAGAAATCATAGTTGCCAAAACAATTAAAGACATACAAACAATTAATCCACCACGATAAATCTTTTGAACATTTTCTACATGAAACATAACTGGAGAAAATAATAAGAAAACATATAAAATAGATAAATACCATTTATTCGATATATATGGTTTGATTGCAAACAAGAACAAAATAATTCCTGCAATATAAAGTAATATCAATCCCAAAGAATATGGAATACTAAGTAAATAAGTAATACCAACAAAAATTGGAAAAGAAATACCTTTAGCTAAAGTCTTAGAACCAAAAGGACCTAACCAATCTCCCTTGACTAAATTTTTTGCATAATCCATCAATAAAAAATCATCAAAACCTGCACCACCCTGTAAAAATAAAGGTAATTTAACTTGTAACATAACACGAATAAAAGTAAAGAGAATAAGACCAACAACAAGAATTTGATCAATTCTTTTTAATGATTGAAACTTTTTAATCATAAAGACACTTCTTTCTTACTAACACATCTAACAATATAGTATCATAAAATAAGAAAAAAAGAAGATACAAAGTATCTTCTGAAAAAAACTATCTAGTATAAACTTTTGGTTTTTCTTTTTGCATTGGAGATAAAGCGAATTCTGATCCAACAACTTTTGATTGTTGTTCAAGAAAAGCATCTCCCTCTTCTCTACTATGGAATCGCTCAGTCTTACCTACTCCAGCTAATTGTGGATAACGACCTAAAATATAACTTCTAGCAGCAGGTGCAACTTCTGTTAATCCTAAAGTATACAATTGTTCTTGGGATAAATAACTTAATATATCAACAATATCATCCATGCTAGTGAACACTCTACCTGTCGTAATATTAAGAACTTGTCCTAACGTAAAAATCCTTTCATTCTTTTCTTCCATAAAATCAAACCCTCCTATTTTGAATAAGAGTCTACAAAAAAACAAGACTCTTATTGTTGTATAAGTCTTGTTCAGATTTTAATATCCTAGTAAAACGGTTTTTAATAACGTACTGACGTCTTACTACATTTAAGAACTACTCCCTCAATACGGTTCTAATTATACCATAAAATGACCAAAAAGTCAATTTAAGAGGCCTTTAACACCCACTCTATTGAAAAGTAATCACAATATCATCTTGATTCAAAGAAGGAAAATTATTAATATGACCAATCTTCGTATAAGAATATTCTGTAGAAAAAGATTTATAAAAAACAACCAAACAGTCATCACCAAATAGATAAACATCTCCACGATGAATTTCATTTGGAACAGAAGAATTATTTGATAATTTCTTTTTTAAAGAAACATATTTCTCATTTTTATTTAACTCTTTCATAGAAAATGTTTTAGGAATTAGTTTTAAAAAATCTTCTACAGTATCATTATCTTCTAAATACATTATATATTCTTCATCGTCCAAAAGAACTTTAATAGTATTTTGATTTCGATTATCATAAAGATTCATAAACAATTCCGTAATTTCATTCTCTACTTCACGATAATTTTTAGGATACATCATATATCCCGATGCCGAAATAGAATGTTCTTTATCAACTTCAACATAGATGGAGAAGGAATCTCCATCCATAACATTTGAATTAGACTTTTGATATCCATCCCATTTTGAAACTTGATATTTTATAAGTATTTCTTTAAGTTGATGAATAAACTCAGAATCTACTTCTACTTCATATTCATCATCTGGACTTTCATTGTTAGGCTTAATAGAAGCCATACATTTTTCTTTACAAGTAACAGAAAAAGAAACATTGGAATTCATCATATTACCAGTAGAATATCCAAAGTGGAAAGATTGAATATCAATAATCTTAATATTCTTCATAGGTTTCTTTAGAATCAAAAAGCATCCACCGACAAGCAAAAGAACAATTACAATAATGATTGGAATCATAATAACACGACCTTTCATAAATTAATCCTCACGCAATAAATCACAAGTAGAATAAGCTCCACTTAAAAAATAACCAACAATAGTAAAATCATTTTTCTTTGCAAAAGAACTAACTCCATTAAAGTCTTCATAATCATGTCGACTTTTTGCTTTAGTTACTCCATTTCGAAGCTCGTTCTTACGCACAAAACCATCTACAATGGTATATTCACAAGAATCTTTCACAATACCATTAATACGAATCTCTACCGTATTTCCAAGAAAAGAAACCCAAATATCATCCCCGAAATGTTTTCCTTTCCAAATACCCTGTAAATACTGATAATCTGCATCATCATATAATTTTACATTCGATAATTCTGTATTGAATTGATATCCATTTTCTACTGCGATCTTTTGGAATAAATAATAAAGCTCTAAATTCGCATCTTGAGATACCGTTAAAGATTGATTCGAAGTCATATAAATCTTCTCATCACTAGAATAAGTAACAGATAAAGTATCACCAAGTCCAGCAGGCAAACCATTTACATGTTCCCAATACCCATTCTTTTTCACTAATTCATACTTTTTAATCCATTTTTGAATTCGATCCATTATATCCGAATTCTTCACAACGTAATCTAAATGAAATGCAGATCCGTCCCTAGCATAACGATCTCCACCCTTAGAAATAATATGGATTCCACCCTTTTCTTTTTCACAAGAGAAAACAAATTCTCCACATTCATAAGAAAAAGAAATAATATCCGAAGATTGAATCGAATCCGAATAACCTTTCAATTGTTTCTTAACATGAGCCCCTGGTAAATCTTCATACTTCATTTCAGGATTATGACCACCAAATCTTTTCACAAAAAAAGTAACAATACCTAACGTTAATAAAAGAATTAATAAAATGATAAAGATAATAAAATATTGTTTTCCGTTCATAGACAACCTCCTATAGTAACATTATAACATAAATTAGTGATATAATAAGATTGAGGTGAATAATATGATTATATCGATAGAAATCGGATGGATATTACTTGCAATACTCTTTGTATGTTTAATAGGATTCAAAAAATATGTATGGTTTATTTCCATAGGATATGGATTTTCTATAACGACTGTTGGAATCATGATGTTAATCTTATTTCCTAAAAATTTAGCATTAATTATTTCTAGTCTAATCTTTATTTTATATGGACTTCGTCTAGGTGGTTTCCTAGCACTTAGAGAATTAAAAAGTACAACCTACAATAAAAAGATGAAAACGGAAATATCAGATGGATCTCATATGACGATACCATTAAAAATAATGTTATGGATAAGTTGTGCCCTACTTTATTTCTTAATGACGGCACCTGCTGTATATCGTTTCATAAACAATGATCAAGGAGATATCATTTTCTATATTGGAATGGGAATAACTCTACTTGGTATTGCATTAGAATCATTATCCGATTACCAAAAAAGTCAATCCAAAAAGAAAAATCCAAATCGTTTCTGTGATACAGGATTATTTAAAATAGTAAGATGTCCAAATTACTTAGGAGAATTAATCATCTGGTTAGGAGTATTCATTTCTGGATTTACAACATTAAATAGTATTTGGCAATGGATTGTTTCCATCATTGGGTTCTTAGGAATTGTATATATCATGTTTAGCGGTGCTAGAAGACTAGAACTAAGACAAGATAGAACCTATGGAAATGATAAAGAATATCAAGAATATGTAAAAACAACACCAATTTTAATTCCACTAATTCCACTATATAGTGTAAAAAAACACAAATGGTTAGTAGGATAATAAAACAAAAAAGACTATCCCTAGTCTTTTTTTTCTGTCTCAAAATATTCCGTCATTTTCTTCATCCCAACAAAACTAGTAGGAGAAGAATCTTCCATCTCTTCTTCATAAATTCGAATTAAGTTTTCTTCCTTCTCCAAAGAAAAGAATAAATCTAAGAAAACATGATAAGCTTTATGACCATCTTCTGGTAATTTTAAAAACTGTTTTAAAGTAAACCATTGATGATACGATCCTTCATTCTGACATACAAAAGATAATCTCATCTGTGGCGCATCTAATGCAAAAAAATCTTCCTCTGGAACCAAACTCCAAGCACAAAGATTATATTCTTTTATATAGTCCCTAATCTTATTTAAATCCTCATCGGTAACTTTATATTCTTTGAATATTGCAGGAATATTATGTGCTGGAGTTTTTTCAGTACGAAAAATTTTCTTTTCAAAATCCAGATCCGCATAATTACGATTTCCATTCATATCTCCACTATTCGAATAATGAATTCGAATCACTTCTCCGGCCCCAACATCCGTTTGAATAATCTTTTCTAACTCTTTACTATGTTTCATATCTTCTCCTATAAAAATTGATAAATCAAATAGTGATAACCATCATCAGGAGAATCATATTCTCGGACTAATTTACCACCATTTTTTTCTAATACTTTTTTACTCGCAATGTTAAAGTCTTTACAAGATACGATAATATCTGTAATATTTCTCTCTTGAAACATCTCTAATCCTAACTTTAACATCTCATTTGCATAACCCATACCACGACAAGTAGGACGGATACTATAACCAATTAATCCACCAAATAACATAAGAATCGGTACTTTCTCCCATCTTGCATTTAGCATTCCAACAATTTTCCCATCCACTTCTACTAAATAAGTCGTCTGTGTTGAAAATTCTTCTGGAAGATTTTCTTTTCTTTTATTAAAATCCAATTCTTCAAACCACTCTTCGAAAGATAAATGATCAAAATGTTCAAAATTACGAACACCTTCAAACATATCGATTCCAGGTATAGGAGGAGCATTCAAATATTCTTGATAAATTGTTAATATTTCTTCTTTATCCTCTAATCTTACTTCTCTTAATAACATATCAATCACCTTTTATAATTCTTTTTCATAGAAAACAAACACTTCTTTATTACCAATTGTATCGGTGTCTTCATATTCTAACTTCTTACAAAATCCGTTCTTCTCATAACAACGACACGCTCTTTCGTTCCTCTTCATAGGACGAAGAATAATACAATCCGCTTTCATCGTATAAAATAAGAAATCATTCATATTCTGTAAAATAGAATTACCAATTCCTTTCGATAAATATTCTTCCTCTCCAATAAATAAGTCATATTCATATGGATTATGATAATCCAAATACTTTTCTTCATATGGATAGTATTGAATTAAGCCAATTGGTTGATCATCATATTCCATAATACAAACAACTTGATTAGAATGATTTATTTTAGAATCATATTTTGATACAATTTCCTCATAACTTAACTTTCTCTGTTCAAACCATTCAAAAACATGAGGTTTATTACACCAATGATAAACCATTTCATAATCCGTATCTTTCATAAGACGAAAAGAAATACGCTCATCATAAGTATTACGAATAGACTTTAAAGTAATGCATAAACATCCATATTTCTTAGTATCTTCTTCACTATAATATCCATGATAAGTATCAGATACAACGTCCTCAACACTTTCATATGTATCTTTAAAATCTTCTTCAAAATACTTTCCATAACAATCTTCCCAATTAGAAAATACTTCAATCTTCTCAACATCTGCATAACAAATTTGCTTCTTTTCAGGTAGAGAAAGAAAACAAATGGTATCCCCTACTCGAATCTTTCTTCGCTTTTCATCATTCAATCGATATTCTCTTTTTTTCGTTCCTTGAATTAGATCCTCAAAATTCGAAGAAAACAATTTCATAGTATGAATCATAATATCACCTAAAAAAATTATAACATAAGAAAAGAATGGTTACCCATTCTATTTTGATAAAGTCTTATACTTCTCATCCGTAATAGATTGTTTTTTCTCAATAAACTCCTTACTACGAATCGTTTGAAGTTCCTCATCTGTTAAAGGTTGTACACGTAATTCTTGATGATAGATCATTTGCTTTGATTCCTCCAACGGAGAAGATAAATCTTGATATTCTCTAGCAAATAGTTTTCCATTTTGGAAAACATTCGAATAAACAACTAAATCTTCTGCATCAGCTAATCGGCCATCTCCAGAATATGTAATGAAATTTTCATCGATACGATCTCCTGAAACATGAAGTTTTTCAATACGATAAATATTCTTTTCGAATAAGTTCTCCCCTTTAAAATGTTTACAAAACATTCCAACTTTATAAATCATAAATACTCTCCTAAACAATATAGAAATATATTAAAAAGTAATGAAGAATGCTAGCTCCTAATACAAAAAAATGGAATAAAGAATGAATATATGGAATCTTTTTTCCAACTCCATATAAGATAGCTCCGATAGTATATACAATACCACCAGAAACCAATAAAATAATTCCATTCATAGGACAAGCTCTCATTAGAGGTCCAAAAATTAAGATAGCTCCCCACCCTAATAATAAATTTGAGGCAATCGATAAGAATTGGAATTGATTCACATTAATCGCGTTAAAAACAACCGCAATAATCGTAACAACCCACACAACAGAAAAACTGATCCAACCAGTTGCTCCACCAAGTAGACATAAAGAAATTGGCGTATATGTACCAGCAACCATTAATAAAACATTAATGTGATCTAGTGTTCTCAATACCCTCTTTCCCTTTAATTTAGGACTAAGTGCATGATAAATACAAGAAATTGTATATAATACAATCATAATCACACCATAAATAACTCCACATACAACTCCTAGTGCAGAGTGAGCACGAATGATTAATAATACAAGTCCTGCAATTGCTAGAGCAGCACCTACTCCATGACTGATAGAATTTACTAATTCTTCCCCTAACGTATATTTCGGAAGAGAATTCTTTTCTGTCATAATCTCACCTCAAGACATATCATAACACAAAAACAAAAAAAGTACCATCAACGGTACTTCATATACTTTATTCCAAGTTTTGTATAAATATTCCTTGCTCGAGGCAAATGAAAAACTCTAGCAATAATAAAATTATATACTTCGTCAAATAATATAAGACTACATAATCCGATACTAAGAATTAGAAAAATACGTTTATTCATATGCTTCGATAAATAGCAAAGAACTGGTAGAATTCCATACATAAGCAATAATCCACTAATTCCAAAGAATAAGACACTTCGAAAACAAACAAAGCCATCAATATTTCCAAAATTTAATATTTCCGTATTATAATTCCAAAGACGTAATCCATCAAAAAAATGATAAATAATAAATCCAGATAAATACTCTAATAATCCAGTCGAAAAGAAAGCAATCCAAAAGATAAGAATAGGATGTTTTTTTAATTTACGACATAAGAGATAAATCATAATAGCCCCAATCGCATAGATATTAATCCAAGGTAAAAAATTACCACCTTGCCAATAAAAATCCTTCATTCCAAAATTAAAATAATAGAAAATAAATTCATAAACCCAACCAAAGAATCCAGAAAAAACAATCAAAAGGCAACTTATTCCAAAAAGTTGCCACTTTTCATAAGAAATAGAAGAATTCAAATAACTATTATAAAACTTCTTCATTTTTCTCCTTCTTTCTTGTTATAGGCTCAATATCAATAAACTTAAGAGCATTATCTTTTTTATGAATCTCACGAATCAATTCTTTTTCTAACTCTAAATATTTCTTAATCGTTAAGCTTTCTCCAACATAAATTTTTACAATAATATGGTAGTAAGTATACATCTTGATAATAGTAACACTCTTTAATTCGATATGTTTATGCTTCTTAATTTCATTTTCTACTTCTTTCTTAATTTCCGCATTATCTTCCGTATGAGTAAGAATCGAATGCATATTTGCTAAAATCATTTTAAAAGAAGTATAGAAAACATAGACTACCATCCCAAAACATCCAATTTTATCTAAATTAATAAAACTTGGAAGGTAAGATTCAAATAAACTGAGAAATGTTACTACAATAACAACAGCAGTAGAAATTAAATCTGCCCTAGACTCTCCAGCTGCTTCAATCATAAATTCACTTTTATAACTTTTTCCAAAATGGAACAAAAGGAAGACAACCACAAATTTCAAACAAAATACTAATAACAAAACAAGAATTAAAGTTGCATTCGGATGAAATCCTCCTTCAAAAAAGAAAAATTGATAAAGAATAAAAATACCAATTAAGAATAATAAGAATCCAGTAAAAATATTAGATACACAATATGCTTGACCATATCCAAAAGGATAATTATGATTCGCTCTACGCTTTCCAATCTTATTGACAATAATACTCGTAATATCTGTAACAAAATCAATAAAAGATTGTACAGAATCCGCAATTAAAGTGGAAAAAGAAAAGAATAGTCCCACAAATAATTTTGTACATGCAATAAAAAGGTTAAGAATCATGGTAATGAAAATAATTTTATTT
Organism: Bacilli bacterium; assembly: GCA_017470045.1. The sequence continues at coordinate 18,595 of JAFUFG010000180.1, forward strand.
TCTTTCATAAATCCTCCATTAACTATTCTGTTCTAAAGAAGAATATAGTTTAGGCTCTTCAGAAACTACTTGATTTGGATTTGGATAAACTACTAAAGAACTACGGATATCTTCTGGAACATCACCATAAGAAATAAGTTCTTCTACCTCAAAGGTATCTTGTTGATAAGAAAGAACAAAGCAAGTTCCAATTGCATAGTGTTCGGTAGAACCAAATTCATATGGAATCATCTTCACGTTTCCAATAGAAGGAACATAAACTAATACCTGTGCAGAAACATCATTCGTATAGTATTGAAGTACTCCATAACAAGTTTCCGACTCTATCTCCTCTTCCACGTTTTTGGAAGAATCTCCAAAAATAGATTTTCCGACAAAAAACAAACCGATAATTAGTGTAATAACCGTACAAAACATTCCAATATATGACCCACCTAAAAAGAAGAAAAAACAGCACAATACAGAACCAAATGCTAAGATAGATCCTAAAACAATATCAAACATAAAATACCTCCTTGTAAAACAAGAACCACCAGAAGGAAGAAGGATAAAGAATACGTAGAGAACCAACACACCACACATATCCAACATAATCCAATGGTTCCTCTATTATATTCATTATAACAAACAATACCTTTTCAATCAACGAACATTCCAAAAAAAAAGACTATCTCCCTTTTTGATAAGTCTTTTGCTTTGCCATTTCATAAGTTTTTTTATCACGACATAGTTCCAAATGATGACTACATCCAACAACATACATTTGTTTTTCAATCTGTAAATGAGAAACAATGCGTTTATCTAAAACAATTCTTCTTTGAGCATCAACGGCCTCACTTCCAAAACTTAATGTTGCATAATAATAACGACGTAATTTTAATAATTCGGAATAAGAGACTTTTCCTTCTCTCTTCGCATCCATTAATTTATTTTCAAACTTCTCACTTAACTCGTAAAATTCTTTACTAGAGTAAAAGGATAAAATACTTTTTTCTCGATTATAATGTGGAATAATAATATCATATTTCTCTGCACCAGTAAATTTTGGTAAAACAATACGATTCTTTTGACCTAAAGTAAGAATACCTTCACCAACTATTAATTCATCTCCAAACATACTTCTTCCCCCTAAAGTTGTGCTAATTATTATAACATAATAGAAAAAAATTGCAAAAGAAAACGGAGCAAAGCTCCTTATTTGTTATTTAATTAAACTAGATACATCAAAAATATTAGAATCACTAGTAACTTTTGGTAATTCACCATTCCATTTCTCAATGAATTTTTCTTTGATGATATTATCCGTTAATGATTTTTCCTTAAGTTCGTTAGCCTTCTTTTCAGCTTCAGCTTTAACAATTTTCTTCTCAGCTTCGATTTTTTCTTTTTCTAACTCTTGTTTAGCAGTTAAAACTTTTTGTTCAGCAATTTGTTTTTCTTCAATTGCTTTATCAAACTCTTCACTAAAACTAAAGTTAGTAATGTTAAAGTCACTAACATCAAGTCCGTATTTTTCAACTTTCTTAGAAAGTTCTTCCATACATTTTGCACTTACTTCACTACGAGTAGTAATTAACTCCTCAGCAGTATATTTAGAAGTAACAGCTTTAATACTTTCTTCAATAGCTGGTTCTAAAACGACTTGTTCGTATCCCTTACCAACTGTTTTATATAAGTAAACAGCTTTCTTACTATCGATGCGATAGTTAACAGCTAAACTCATATCCACTTCTTGTAAGTCTTTACTAGAAGAAGAAGTTTGAACTTCTACTTTTTGTACTTTAACATTCATTTTTTCAACTTTCTCAATAAATGGGATCTTAAAATTAACACCCTCACTAGTACTCTTATCGATTACTTTACCAAATCGAACACGAATACCAACTTCACCACTTCGAATTGTTGTAAAACTACAAACAAATAGGAATAACACTAAGATAACACTAGCAATAATTCGAATAACATTTTTCTTTTTGAATAAATTTTTCATAAATCCTCCATAGAGTCTTGAAATAAAAAAACAAGACTCTTTCTAAAAGTCTTGTTCTTAAAAAGTAACCCAGATAAAATCGTGTTGTTGAGTTACTTCATCGATTGATGGAACTACTCCCTTTCAATGATTACATTATACCATAAAATCGGCTCATTGTCAATAATAGCAACAAATGAGCCGATTTGAATCATTTATCAGATACAGTTCCAAAACGATGAAATGGATAAACAACAAAATTTGTTTTTCCAAGAATTTGTTTCTTCGTAAAAGCTCCTAATCTACGACTATCTACACTATTCGTACGATTATCTCCCATTACAAAATATTGATTTTTAGGAACTTTCGTTTCAAAATCCTCTGTTTCCATACGTTCAAAGTTCTCTTCTACTTTTTTATCATTAATATATAAAGTATTAACTTCATATCGAATAACATCTCCAGGAAGACCAATTACTCTCTTAATTAAATATTCTCCATTAATTCGAACAACCACAATATCAAATCGTTTAATCTCTGAAAAACGATACGAAATTTCGTCAAGAATCATAATATCACGATCATCCAATGTTGGAGTCATGGATTCTCCATTTACTCGAATTGGAGAAACAACATATACTTTAACAATAAGAATAAGAATTAAAAGAAGAATAAACGATAAATTATCTTTCAAAAAATTTCTGATTTTCTCCATAGTAATCACCAAACAAATTATACCATATTATTGTAAAGTTGTAATTAAATCAAAGGAAACTTGTTCCATAGAATCATAATATTTATTATATTCTACTTTAGTAATTTCCTCTTTCTCGTTTCCATGATAAATGTAATAAGTTGCATTCTCACTACCTCTAAAAATAGAAGATTCATATCCTACTCCAAATTGATAACTAAGAGAAGCATTTTCTAGTTTATAAATACCCATTCCACCACTAGATAAGGTATTACGAACGGAAGTATAACCAATTTGATTATTAGAAGGAGTATAGAATAATCCAGCATAAACATGAATCAAAAAGCTCTTAGAAACAGACTTACTCTTCATATCATAATGATAACCAATCACATCATTAAACCCTCGATTAGAAGCAGAATCTCCCGCAATAAGTAATTCTTCTACTCCATCACCATCTAAATCAATAATCGAATAACGATCCATATCTAAAGTAGTACTTTCACTCTTATAACCACCATTTTTCATAAATTCAATGTAAAATGGTTTAACATCAATATTATCAATTTTATTAGAACTAGATAGTACAGTTGGTATAACATTAGTAGTATTAGGAAAAGCCTGATGACTTGCAACAACATTTGCTCCAACCGCAGTAACTACCGTTAAAGTAAGAATGGTACCGTAAATATGATGTTTGATAAAAGCAATAATAAATTCAGTAATAGAATCAATCACATTACCTTCTATATCATCTTTAATAAGACCGATAATGGCAGAATCAATCTCATTACAAAGTTTCCCACATTCATTACAAAACTTAGCACTAGATTCATTCTCATGACCACAATGAATACAGTATTTCTTCATCTTATTCACCATCCTTTCTTAGAACATAAAACTTAATAATATTCTTAGAATCAATTGAAATGGTATAGTAATGTTCATCGGAAGCTACTAAAGTATAATCCTCCAACTTTTCAATCGTTTTTTTATCTATTTTAGTCCCACTCTTCTCAAAAGTTTGAATCGTATACTGATCTACCAAATGAGGCAAATACAAATTTAAAGACGTAGAATCATTATGAACATAGATATAATACTCATGATTCTTCTTATGATAAGAAAAATCATACGATTTACTCTCTAAAATTCGAAAAGAATTACCATAAGAGGTATACATAGAAAATCCAATAAAAGCAACAAATACAATACTAGCAATTTTAAAAAGAATAGACCCAGTTATCTTTGATAAAGTCAAAGTATCATACCAATCTTTTACTTGAATATATTTCATAATAAGGCCCTTAACTTGAGCCTCTTCTATTTCTTTTTTTGTATATTTATTCCCACAACGAAAACAATACTTCGCTTGACGAACATTGTTATATCCACATTTTTTACACTTCATAAAATCATCCTCACGAATTCATTATAATAGAAGATTAGAAGTTCTACAACCAAAAAAAATAAGACCGAAGTCTTATTTTTGTCCACGTTCTTTGATACGATATGCACCAACCATACCTTTAAGGAAGTTAAGTTTAGCACGTCTAACTTTACCTTTACGTACAACTGTGATTCCAGCAACTTTTGGTGAATGGATTGGGAAAGTTCTTTCAACTCCAACACCACTAGAAATCTTACGAACTGTGAAAGTTTCACTAACACTTCCACCACGACGAGCAACTACTGTACCTTCAAAAGCTTGGATACGTTCTCTCTTACCTTCAATAATCTTAACATCTACTCTTACTGTATCTCCAACACGAAATTCAGGAATGTTAGGATTAACTTGTTTTTCATTGATCTTATCAATAATGTTCATCAAAGTCTCCTCCTTATATAAAAATATCTTCTTACAATGATCGTAATAACGAAAACCAGCGGATCATCGCGTTTGCAAGTAAGATTGTAACACAAAAGATTAGAAAAATCAACAAAATAGCAAGAAAATAATGGATTAATCTACAAAATCAGGAAATGTCTTTTGTTTTTGAACTGGTTTTTCTCTCTTTTCTTCAGCATCAATACGTTTTAAACGATCCGCAATATCCAATTCATAAATAGAATCACAAATTTTATATTTATAGAAACGATGAATCAAAGAATAATCTTCCTCTTCCATCGCCTTAGCCATAGCCTCTAAATATTCATCACGTTCTGCAACATTAATATAAACAGGAGGTAAACCACCATCCTCAAATAACTTGTTCGTAAATCCACGAATCGTTCTTCCATTTCCATCCGCAAAAGGATGAATTCGAATCATATGGCAATTTAAATCAACGCAACGATTAATATACTCTAATAATAATTTAGGAGATTTTCCACTTCTTACTTCAGATGAACAAGCACGAATTAATTCCACCTCATCATCCAGATCTCTTAAGGAATAAAAGATATCTCTCCAATCACACACATCTGTTTTAGAACCCTTCAAATATGCAAAATCTCTTCGGAAATTACCACCAAACTCAGGATGTCTACTACAAGAATATAATTTTTCATGCAAGTCTTTAATCGAAA
>JAFUFG010000181.1 GCA_017470045.1 Bacilli bacterium
AAAGGACTAAATCTAAGTATTCAAGTACTTGATGGAATTCTCTGCCATAACGGAGAAATGTTATCTCCTGTATATAAACCAATGGAAAAAACGAAAGAAGAAGTATTAAGAGAATACGAAGAAGCATATACTAACTTAAATGCTTCTAAAAAATATTCTCCAATGACTTTAGAAGGATGCGTCGTAAGAATTAGTGACATTATCGGCTATATCGGAAGAGATATTGAAGATGCTATTCGTTTAGGTGCTATCCAAAGAGAAGAATTACCAAAAGAAATTACAGAAGTAATTGGTTCTACGAATAAAGAAATCGTTAATACCATTATTACAGATATTATAAAGAATAGTATGAATAAGCCATACATCATTATGAGTGAAGAAATTTATAAAGCCATTCATTCACTGAAGGCTTTTAACTATAAACACATTTATGCAAAAGCATATACCAAAGAAGAAAGAGAATATTATCGAGAAGGCATGAACTTAATCTATAACAAGTATAAAGAAGATATTAAGAATCATAATATCGATAGTAAAATCTACAAAGTATTCCTAGATGGACAAAGTAAAGAGTATTTAGAGAATACAAAGGACGAAAGAAAAGTAATTGACTATATCGCAGGAATGACAGATGATTTCTTCCTAAATGAAGTCGCTACTTGCAAAAAATAAGAAAATGTGATAAACTCTATTTCTTGCCGAAATAGAGGGTAGGAGGAATATACAATGCAAGATTACACAAAGAAATTCGACGAAAAGAAAACTTACATTAAAAAAATAGAAAAGGCAAAAAGAAATGGAGAAGAATTCTACAAAGTAAAATTTGCAGATGGAACAACATTTTATAAAGTAAGTACAGATAAAGAAAGTTTAAAACAATTAATGGATGTTCAAGAACAACAAGCATCCCTTGGAATTGAAAGAGAAAAAGAAATTGAAAAGAAAAATAATGGTTATATATTAAAGACAATTGCATGTGCTGCTATTACTGGATTTATCGGTGGAACAACAGCTGCTGGAATTTATCCATTCCACATGAATGGACCAGAAGTTGGAATTGGTTTAGGTACGATTGCTTTAGGTGCCGCTGCATACTCATTCTTTAAATTCGTAGAAACAAGAAAACAATTAAAAGAAATTAAAAAGATTGCATATCGTAATCAAAATGAAAAAGATTTAAAAGAATTTAAAAATTATGAGAATGCCTTAACTGGTTTATCAAGAGGAAAAAAGAAATATTTCGAAGAGACTGAATATCCATATTCTATTGTAAATACGAATTATTTTACAAAAAAAGATTTACAACAAATCATGGATAATATCGATCGTGAAAAGACATATAAATTCAAATATGTGAACACAGAGAAGTCTAATAAACAATAGACTTGAAAAAAGAAAAAAAATGTGATATACTTTTGCAAGTTGAGCCGAAGGGGTCAATGAAAAAAGAGTAAAAAATAAATTATTATAGAGGTGATAATTATGGGAAATAAAAATACAGTATATTTAACTCAAGAAGGGTTAGAAGATTTAAAGAAAGAGCTTGATAATTTAATCAATGTAAGACGTCCTGAAAATATTATTGCTATTAAAGAAGCAAGAGCATTAGGAGACTTATCAGAAAATGCAGAATATGATGCAGCTCGTAATGAACAAGCTCAAATCGAAGGAAGAATTAAACAATTAGAAAAAATGTTAGAAAATGTTTCTATCATTAGTGAAGTTTCAAAAGATAAAGTAGGTATTGGTAATACCGTATCAATTAAATACGTAGATGAAGACGATGAAGTAGAAGAATACAAAATCGTTGGTTCTCAAGAAGCAGATCCATTTGAAAGTAGAATTTCAAATGAAAGTCCAATTGCTCAAGCTTTATTCGACCACAAAGTTGGAGATATCGTAACAGTTGAGAGTCCAAATGGATCATACGAAGTAGAAATCGTAGAAATCAAATAAGATAATTAGAAATAATTATCTTTTTTTTTGCAAAAAAATAATGTATACTTAAATAGAATAGAAAGATAGGGGTGCATAATATATGATTATCAGAAAGCCTTATGCCTTTTTAATTAAAAACTTTAAAAAAATTCATATATTATTACTAGTGTTAGCAATATATGTATATGCAAAAACAAATCAAACATATGCATTTGTAAGGGAGTTTTTCCAAACAAATACCTATGACTCTTCCATAGAGCCAATTTCTAAGTATATTAACGTATTTGGAATAGTCTCAATATTATTCTTAATCATAGTAAGTGCAATCATTATTCGACTACTAAGAAGAAAAGATAAGCCATGGAAGTTATATTTAATACCGGTAATTCAATATGTTATTATTTTCTTTGCAATGATGATAATTCGTAGTTACTTTAATAGCTATACTGGAATTCAAACCACAACTCCAATTCGTATGTGGAGAGATATGTTATTAGTATCTCAATTATCTCAATTCGCAACCTTTATTGTTTACTTAATGCGAATCTTTGGTGTTGATCTTAAGAAGTTTAATTTTAAAATAGATGAAGAGTACCTAGAATTAGAGTCTCGTGATAGAGAAGAATTAGAAATCAACATTAACGTAGATAAAGAAGCGTTTAAAAGAACTTATCGAAAGTTTATGCGTAATTTAAACTATGTTTACCAAGAACATCGATTAATAAGTAATATTATTATTTCTATCGTTTTAATCATCATTGCAGGAAACTCAGTGATGTATATTATGAATCATCGATCTTTTAAAGAAGGTTCAAATTTCAATATCAATGGATATGAAGTAAAAGTACATAATAGTTATTACACAGATAAATCATACAATGGAACAGTAATATCTAAAACAAGTAGCTTTGTTATAGTAGATTTAACAATAAAAAATACAGCCTCTAAGACAAGAGACTTAGATCTAAATTTATATCATGTTATGAATGGAGTAAGTAACTATACAACTACAGATAAAGTATATGGAACAGAATTTAAAGATTTAGGAAAAACCTATGATAGTGTAAAACTTCGTTCTGGGGAAAGTGTTCGTATGATCATGGTATATAAAGTAGATAATAAGCTAAAGAAAAATAGATTCGTTCTTTATTATCAAGAATTTGATACAAATAAAAAGTTCTTAAGAAAGATTAAATTAAAAATAAAGGACTACTCAAAGTTAGTTGATCGAGGAACAAAAGAAATGGGAGAAGATATGTCTTTCATTATCAAAGATGAAGAAGAAAACATTGCTTTTGATGACTATGATATCTTACAGGAAACAGATTATATCTATAATTTATGTACTTCAATAAATTGTAGTAATGGAAGAGGAACCTATCGTGCTCCGGACGGATATCGAGTTGTAAGATTAACTTTCTCTTCTGATACTTTTGAAGGAAGAGATTTAAGAGATTTCGCAACAGAATATGGTAAAGTTACTTATTATGATCGTGAAGGAAAGAAAAAAACAATAAAATTGGAATGCCCAATCTCAAGAGTATATTACGGTAAATATTTATATGTAAAAGTTCCATACGAAATAATGGAATCACAATCATTACAATTTGACTTTATTATAAGAAATCAAAAATATGTCTATAAAATATTTTAAAATTAAGATATAATAGAAAATATAGTAGGGAGATCGTAAATATGAAAAAATTAATCTCAGGAAAAAACTTTATGACAATATTAGCGTTGGCAACCTTAATTGGTATTTTAATTATTTTCTACTCTCGTAGAGTAAATGATGCTATTAATCCGACAACAGTACCATACGCTAAGAAACAAATTGCATCTGGAACACCTATTACCAATGCAATGGTAGGAACGATGCAAGTTCCACCATCAATGCTTACAGAAGACACTATTAAAAATATGTCAGAAGTAGTAGGAAAATATTCAAATGCAGATACGATTATTCCAAAGGGTAGCTTATTCTATCATCGAAATGTTGTAGAAAAAGAAGAGTTACCTCAAAACATTATCTTAGATTATCCAGAAGGATATGTATTATTTAATCTACCAGTAAGTACAGCTTCTACTTATGGAAATTCAATATATCCAGGAAATTATATTGATATTTATATGAAGGCAAGAGCAGTAGACTTAGAAGGTACTACAAAAGGAAATAAAAAGGTAATCTTCGGTAAGTTTGTAGAGAATGTTGAAGTAATCGCAGTTAAAGATAGTTCTGGACAACCTGTATTTCAAGATTTAGAAGAAGGAAGAACTCCAGCTATGATTATTTTTGCAGTACCAGAAGATACTTATGTCTTATTAAAGAAAATTGAATATTTAAGAACTTTTGAATCAGCATTAATACCAGTTCCAACAAACGAAAGTTTAAAAAATGAACCTGGTGCTCAAAAGCTAAGCAATAAACAATTAGAGGACTGGGTTAACAAAGTTACAGTATGGGATAAAGAATAAAGACTTGAATAAAGTCTTTTTTCCATTTTTATAAAAAAGAGCCGTTGGTTTCATTGACTTTTAGTCAATCTATGATAAAATTATCTATAGATAATAGAAAAAATAGGGTAGTATGGTTCAGTATAGGATGAGAGGGTAAGATTATGGAAGAGAATAATAATGTTGAACAATTAGAATAGAATACACCAGTAGTAGAGAATAATAATATTCCGGTACAACAACCAGAACCACCAAAAGAAGAAAGAGCCCTAAGTGAAGATAAAAATGTAAATAGAAGATTGAAAATGGGATTTTCTGCATTCTTCGTAATCTTTATTTTATGGGTATTCTTTTTATCTCCGTACTTAACATTCCGAAGCAATGAAACAAAATTCACGAAGGCTGGAAAAAAGTATTTTGAAACAAACACAAGAGAGCTACCAACAGGAGAAAGAGTAGCAGAAGTAAGTTTACAAAAACTTTATGAAAGTGGATATGTTGGAGAAGATTATTACATTCCATATACATTGTTCACGAAAAAAACTTGCAATGTAACAGACAGCTGGGTAAAAGTGAAAAAAGTAAATGGAGAATACAAGTATTACACTTACTTAAAATGTGGAATTCTATCATCAACAATAGATCACAAGGGACCAAAAATAAAATTAAACGATAAAGAAGAAATGGTAGTTGCTTTAGATGAAGAATTTAAAGACCCAGGAGTAAAAAGTGTAAGAGATAACCAAGATGGTAAAATCGATACGAAAGAAGTAGTAGTAAAAGGTTCTGTAGATACAACAAAAATAGGAACTTACAAATTATCATATATCGTATTCGATAGTATGAAAAATAGAACAGAAGTAACTAGAACAGTAAAAGTAGTTCAAATGTTGAAAAATACCATTAAGAAGGCTACGAAAACAGGAGTCTATACAGGTGGAAAACCAAAGAACTATATTTACTTTTCAGGAATGGTATTCCGAATTGTAGATTTAGATGGAAATAATGTAAGAATAGTAGCAGAGAAAGATATAGCCAATGTTAACCACGATGGAATTGAAGATTGGTTAAAATACTATTATGATCACATTACAAAAGAATCAAAAAAATATATTGTAAAAAATAAATATTGCCAAATGACATTAAAAGCATCTGATACAAATACAACAGAATGTAGTAGTTACACAAAGAAAAGAGAAGTATTTATACCTTCAATAGTAGATGTAAATAAAGCAAGTGAAGATATATTTGATAATTACATGAAAACAAAAACAATGTCATGGCTTGCAGATAAAGAAAGTGCAAGTAAGAGTTATTTAACTAGAGATATTTTCTACAATGATGCATTAGGACAAAATTTCCTATCCTTTGATGATAAGTATAACTTTGGAGTTAGACCAATGCTAACAATAAAAGGTGATATTATGATACAAGGAGGAGATGGTTCAAAGAATAATCCATATAACATTGGAGATTTCGAATATGCAAAACCAGATGATAAAGTATCTAGTAGACAAAGTGGAGAATACGTATTAATTGATAGTACACTATGGAGAATTACCGATGGACAACAAGATGGAACTACAAAAGTAATTTATGAAGAAAGCTTACATCAATTCGCAGATTATCTAATTGTTAATTATGGAGAAGAAAAAGATCAATTATACAATCCAAAGAATAAAGATAATATAGGATATAAGATTAATAACTTATCAAGTAAATATATTCCAATGAAGTATTTTGTAAAACATGAAATAGAAGTACCAGTATATAAGAAAGATGCAAAATATGGACAAGAGATAAAAGTTAATAAATATCAAGCAAAAGTAGCAGCACCAAATATGTATGAGATGTTTACAGCTGCTTCATTAGCACATTTTGGAAGATCTTATTGGACAATAAATTCTTCTCAAAATGCCAATCTAAAATATGGAGTATCTGATATTGGTGTAGTAATGTATGGAGAAATGAGTCCATATATCACATTCGGAGTAAGACCAGTAGCTTTCTTACATAAAGATTGTGTAATAGTAAGTGGAAAAGGAACCGCATCAGATCCTTATAAAATAGATAAGTAGGTGAGAAAATGGAAAATAAAAAGAAAAAATCAAAAAGTAAGACATTGTCGAATAAAACTACAGTAGCAATTCTTACAACATCATTAATATGTGCATTAATGTGTGTAGCGGTTATTAAAGTGTTAAATTGGACTTCTGGTTACAAAATTGATTCAAGAGTAGAACGAATGAAAGAATATCAATTAAAACACGATGATTTGGAAGTATCAGGATGGTTAAAAGTACAAGGTACAAACATTGATTATCCGATATTAAAGAATGGTGATGAAATTCGATATAATGATAAATCCATTCAATATCTATGGGAAAACGGAAACATGGATAAAGTAAATCGAATAAACTTCGTAATGGGACACAACATTATGAACTTATCAAGTAATCCAATGATTACAAATCCAGATCATGTAAGATTTGAACAATTATTATCCTTTGCACATTATGATTTTGCAAAAGATAATCAATACGTTCAATTCACAGTAGATGGTAAAGACTACTTATTCAAAATCTTCTCTATCTCTTTCCCAGAATCATCTTCATCATCATCATTAAATGGTGAATTATACACAGACGAAGATGTTAAAGGTGTAAGTCAAAGAGCAATCAATGATAGTATCTTTGATTACGATGTAGATGTTAATGAAAAAGATAACCTTATAACGTTAGTTACTTGTACAAGAATGTTTGGAAATAAGAGTAGAAACTTCCAAGTAATGGCTAGACAAGTAAGATCTGGAGAAAGTACAGGATTATCAAAAGTAACAAAAAATGATAATTACAAGGTAATTGAGAAGAGAATGAAAGGAGCAGAGGTAACAGATGAAGCATAATAAGAAAAAAGCATTTGTTACTTTTGTCTTAACAATACTATTTCTATTTCCTACAATAGCAAATGCTAAAGTAAAAGAATATAAAGACTGTATAACAGATGGAAGTGCTAATGATATTAATAAACACTATGTCATGGCATATCGATACAGTGACGATAAAAGTGGTAAGGTAACATTAACAGTTGCCAATGGAGAATTTAAAATCGTCAGAATTGAAGAAGGTATTTATAATCAAGAAAATGATATAAATACAAACTTCCAACCATATCCTTCAGTATCTAATGTAAAGACTCCATTAAATGATATTATTGGAAAAGAGTTAACACCAAAGAAAAATGTTTCATTCTATGTTAATGATTATGCAGGAGAAGATGGAAGAACCATTCGTGTTACCATAGAATTAGATAAAAAAGATGGTAAATGTTTATCTAGAGATGATTATGATGAATTAACTCTAGCAGAAAAAGAAAAAAGTGTACCATACACAGGTTACATTTATGTAGAATTATTAAATTATACAGCAACATCTCCAAAGAATGTAGATAATACGAACTACAACAAAGGACCATGTTATGTATTAAGAACAGGAGATAATTCTAGTAAAGCAATTACGGAAGAGTACATGAATATGTATCGTGCAGACGGTGCAAGCTATTATAAAAAAGTAGCAGGATATTGTTATACTCCATCTGTTCAATATAACTATACAGCAAATCAAGTAAAATCAATGGTTAATACAGCATTACATAGTTATTACATATTGAACTTATCAAAATATCAACAACCTGTTTCAGAAGACTTTGAAAAATCTTTCAATGCAAGCAAAGCAAATGCAAAGAAAGAATATGAAGTAAAAGGAAACAAAACAATTCGTGTAGATGAAACACTAAGTTGTGATTATAAAAAGATTGGTACTATAACAGATGAAAAAATTGATTACCAATACGTAAACAAAACATCATTCTATGCGAAAGAAGTAACATCAAGCAGTGTTACCTATAAATATAATTATGAAGGTGGCTTCACACAAACAGAAAAGATTGATAATGTTTGTACAAGAATTTGTGAAGAAGCCTTAGATGTAGAATACGGACCTCCTCAAGCAACTGTCGCAGGATTCTGTATTGAATATCAAGTAAAAGTCACATCAAGAGTAAAATGTAAGAGTGAAGTAAATGTACAACCACCTACACCAAAAGAAATTTGTCAACCAGTACCATACTGTATCCACTCAAATGGATTCGAAAATACACAAGGTGGTCCAAATGATGAATATGATGCATGTATTAAATCATGTGATGGTGGAAAATATACTCAAAGCTGTAGTAAAAAATGTTACAACAAAGTTTACGGTACAGCTGGAAACAAAAAAGTAGCAAATACTACTACAGGAATGGTTCAAAAAGTAGCCAAAGAAAGTACAGAAAAAGGATATACAAGAAGTTCTGAAGGAGTAATCACATGGGTTGGCGGAGGATACGCACAATGGTATTGGGATCACGAATACGAAAGAACATTAAGAGATGATGCTGGAGACTATGGATATGATAGCTTCGGATTCAAGAGAAAATATGCTGGTACTAAGAATGAATGTAATGGTATTTGTAGTCATATTGGATGTAGTCAATACACTTATTTAGGAGAAGATACTGCATCATCAGATTATTCTGAAAATCTACAAAGATACAATACAGCAATTCAAAAATGTCAAGCATCAGCAACTTGTACATCAAAAACTGGAGTATTCAAGATTTCAGCAGAATACGAAAATAGCGAAGGAAAGAAAACTCTAGAATTCCCATTAAGTACAAAGAAAGAATCACTAAAATCATTAACTGGTCAAAGTGAAGTACAAAATGGATTAAATAAACATACAACAATTTTAGATTATAACGGATGTTATAAAGATACAAACGAAAATAACTGGTATATGACAGAATGGTCATTCCCAGGAACATGGATTAATAATAAAACAGGAGAAATTTCATTCAAAGAAATTACAGATTCTACATGGCATATTAATAAGAATAAATTCTGTTTACCATTAGATTCTAAGAATGTAAATGTAAACTGGTTTAACTGGTATATTGCACAAAAGAATTTAACAGAAGAAGAAAAGAGTAAGACAGGATCTTACAAAGGAGAAGAATTTACTAATAATTGTGCAAACATGAACGATTTATCTAAATATAACAAC
>JAFUFG010000182.1 GCA_017470045.1 Bacilli bacterium
ATTCTATTATGACTGCAGCTCATTTGTTCCCATTAGCATTTAACATTGATTTAAAGGCTTTTGTAGAAGGATATTATGAAGGTGCAAAATATCAAGAAGACGCATTTCGTTATGCTGTTGCTCGTAAGAGTTTATTTGATCAAGGAAAAGTTGTTGAAAATTATGTTGTTTACGAAGAACGTTTAAGTTATTTTAGTGAATGGTTAAAACAACTATTTGGAGAAAGTGAAGGAAAAGAAGGAGTTGGATTACTTCCTACTTCAACAGTGCATACAAGAGATTTACATTCTTTAGGACAATTTGTTCAAGAAGGTAATAAAATATTATTTGAAACTTTTATTAAAATTGAAAATTCTAGTAAGGTTAAATTTCGCAACTATGATTTAAACGATATTAATAATATCGTCCTAGATTCAGTACGTGTAGCTCATAAGAAGGGAGATGTTTCATCTCTAATGATTACTTTACCTGAAGTAAGTGAACAATATTTAGGAGAAGTAATGTATTTCTTTATGTTAGCTGCTGCTTATAGCGGATTCTTATTTGATATTGATCCATTTAATCAACCAGGGGTGGAAGTTTATAAGAAGGAAGTCCGTGAAAATATTGTAATTTAGGAGAGGTGATTTTTTGAATTTAACGAAAGATAATGTTCGTACTAGTTATTTAAAGGGGGTTAATAATTTAGTTGGTAAGGGGATTGTTACACCGAAGATGGAGCGTATTATTCGTTCTCATCCAATTGATGAAAATGGAGACTATGCATTGATGTATTATTCTCTTACGAGAGGACTTATCGATGGTATGAGTTCAATTAGAAGTAATTTATCAGAAGATTTAAGAGATGGTTTTGCCGAAAGTCTTGCACTTCGTATTTGGCAGCAAGGGAATCATTCTTCTAATGATTTGTATTCGGATGGTTTTAATGAGCGTAAAATTTATAATGATCATTGGATACCATATCTTATTGGAGATTTTTTGGTATCTACGATTGGAGAGCAAGAGAGTGCTATTTGTATGTTGAAAAGTCCTAATTTAATGGGACAATTATTACAAAGCGCATGTTATGATAATTCTAATTTGCTACGTTATTTAGAAAAACAAATTCCGATTGCTAAGGCAGAGTTTGATAAAGGTAATAAAAACTTTTTGGATACTGATTCTCAAACAATTGAATGTTGTATGGCTATTGCAGATTGTGCAGATCAATTGCAATTACCGGCAAAAAGATTAAAAAAGCAGAAAGTACTTTCTAGGGTTAGAAAGTTTATGGGAAAAGAAAATGAGGGACAAGAATTATAAAATAATCATTGCTATATTATGTATTTTATTTTTAATCGATGCATTTTGTGTGTTATTTGTTTTGATTCAACCGTTTGATCAAGGTGTATATCATTTATTACGATCTTTACAGAATGGATTTGTTGATTCTTATTTTGTATTTTTTACGTATTTGGGAAATTGGCAAACGATTGTTATTGTATTACTTTTAGCTAATGTCTTTTTGAATACGAAAGATAAAATATCCTTGGATACAATTGCTTTATTATCTGGATGTAGTAACTGGGTAATTAAACATATTGTATGTCGACCAAGACCGGATGTAGTTAAATTAGTACAAATAGGGGGATATTCCTTTCCTAGTGGGCATTCGATGATTGCGATTACTTTATATGGTTTTCTATTTTATCTAGTTACTTGCAAAATAAAGAAAAAATGGTTAAGATTATTATTACAAATTCTTTGTGTTTGTTTGATTTTTCATATTTGTATTAGTAGAATATATGTAGGGGTTCATTATGCTAGTGATGTATTAGGAGGATTCTTATTAGGACTTGCAGAATTATTACTTGTTATTTATTGTAGAAAAAAATATTATGGAGGGGACTAGGATGTACAAAGTCTTATTTAGTGATTTTGAAGATGTATTGATTGACCATGAAGATGCAATTCCATTATCTACGATGCTTGCTTTGGATAAGATTCGTAGTAAGAAAGTAGCCTTTGGGGTACTTTCGAATAAAGGATTTCAAACAGTCTTGGATTATAATAAAGATTTTCCTTTTATGGATTATATTTGTATCTATGATGGGGCTTATTTATATGATGTGAATCGTAAAAAGGCTATTGTTGATCAAAAAATATCATTAACAACTACCAAAAAGATTAATAAGATTTGTTCTTCCTATAATATTTGTTTTTATACATTAGATTATTGTAATTGTACGAAGGAATTACTAAATCAGGAAAATTCTAGATTAATTGGAGATTTTAAGGTATTTAGTGAATTCCATAAGGATTCCATTTATAAAATAGAAATTGTTTGTCCGAAGAAGGAGCAAGAAGCTATATTAGAAGAGTTAAATAAAATTAAAGAGGTTTCTATTCATACGAATAAGAATATCATTGTAATTCAAAAGAGTGGATCTAATATTATTTCTTGTTTTGATCAATTTTGTGAAGCTAAGAAACTTAAGATGAATCAATTTGCTATTCTTGGAAAGGATGAGCGTAATATTGATTTGTTTAAGAGTGATGCTTTTGGTATTGCAGTAGAGGATGCTAGTTTAAAAATACGCAGGGCATCAGATACTGTTACAGTACCTTCTACGGATCATCCAGTAGAAGCTATTATTTCAGAGTATTTTTAGAATAAGAAGTGAGTATCCACTTCTTTTCTTTTTGCTTTAAGTGCGATATAATAACTTTGTTTAGAGGGAGCGTATTATTATGAAATTAGTGGTTAAAAATGAAGGGGAATTATTAGAGTATTTATATGAGAATTTAGATATGCCAAAAAAGAGAATAAAGCAGTATTTAACACATGGATCTATCTATGTTAATAATAATCGAACTTCTCAATATAATTATCGTTTACTTCCAGGTATGAAGATTCATATTGATACGGAAGGAAAGAATAAGAAAACTTTACCTTTTGAAATTGTTTTTGAGGATGATCATATTATTGTTGTTAATAAACCAAGCGGATTATTGACCATTGCTACGGCTAAGGAAAAAGAAAGAACGTTATATCATATTGTTCGTGAATATTTGGTTAGTAAGGATCGTAATGCGAGAGTATTTATTGTTCATCGATTAGACAAAGATACTAGTGGAATTGTTGTTCTTGCAAAAGATGAGAAAACAAAGAATCAATTACAAGAAAACTGGAATGAATTTGTATCTTTAAGAGAGTATGTTGCAGTGGTACATGGTCATTTAAGAAA
>JAFUFG010000183.1 GCA_017470045.1 Bacilli bacterium
CTTAACTTCATCAATATTCGTAGCAGTTTCTTTATGACATTCTTGACAGAACTTCTCTACTCCTAATTTTTCAATATCGTTTTTATTCTTAAAACCAAGTTTCTTCTCTACATTAACTTCAATTGGTAATCCATGAGTATCTAGTCCAATTTTACGTAATACATAATGTCCTTGCATTACTTTAAACTTACAAAAACTATCTTTAATCGTCTTTGCAAAAACATGGTGAATTCCAGGTTTTGCATTCGCATAAATTGGTCCATCATAGAATACAAACTTTGGCCCATTTTTACGATTATTCGTACTCTTATTTAGAATATCAATTTTCTTCCAATAATCTACATATTTACTTTCTACATCAGAGATTTTCTCTGTATCTAATTTTTTAAATTCCATATATAATCAACTCCTAACCTAAAATAACATAACTATAATAAATAACAAATAATATTAAAAATACAATTCCATCTCTCTTTGAAATCTTATAATCTTTCCAAGAAAAGATAAATAATAAAATAGATGCTAAAATCATAACAATTAAATCAATATAACTAAATGTAATATGAGGAATACCTCCGAAAATAGAAACCGGTATACCAATAACCATACCAATATTAAAGATATTACTTCCAACAACATTACCAATTGCAATATCATATTCCCCTTTACGAGTAGCAGATACACTAGTAACAAGTTCTGGTAAAGATGTTCCTAAAGCGATAATTGTTAATGAAATCATTCTCTCACTTACTCCAATAGCAGCAGCAATAGCAGAAGCACTATCAACAACAAAGTTACTTCCAAGTACTATTCCAACAATTCCACCAATCGTATAAAGAATTGCTTTTCCCATAGATAATGTTTCACTATCATCTTGATCTGCATCAATCTTATTACGAGTCATACTGATTAAGTAATAAATAAATACTAAGAAGAAAAGTAATAAGACAATTCCATCTCCTCTAGTAAAAGCATTGGTAATTCCTTTATCGAATAAACTATCGGATAATAATACTGCAAATAAACTAGTAATTAACATCGTAATTGGTAATTCCTTCTTAACCGTATTATTTTTTACATTCAAGGAATGGAACATTGCACTACATCCCAATATCAATAAAATATTTAAAATATTAGAACCAATAACGTTTCCTAATACCATGTCTCCACTACCAGAAATTAATGACTTTACACTAACTGCAAATTCTGGAGCAGATGTACCAAAGGCAACGATAGTTAATCCAATCAACATCTTTGATACTTTGAAGTTAGCAGCTACACTACTAGCCCCATCTACAAAAATATCAGCACCTTTAATTAATATAACGAACCCAACTACAAGTAAAACAACATTAAGTAACATAAAATCCTCCTTATTCTTGGAAAAAATAAATAAAAAAAAGATGGTACAAAAAGGGCGAATTTCTCGCGGTACCACCTTTATTCGTAAGTTTCCTTACCTCTATACTATAACGCGTAACCGTATTTATCTTATCCATAAATCACAACTTGAAAGTGATCCAAATATAACTTCATAACTTGTTCACACCTAACCACAAGCTCTCTTATAATCCATTATATTCCGTCTTTCGCACTTGCTTTACAACGACTAATATAGCACATATTTTTTTGAAATTCAATGTTTTTTCAAACAAAAAAAAGATGATTCTAAAAGAAATCATCTTCATCTTCATCTTTTGCTTTTCTACTTTCTCTTTGTTTTGGTTGTGCTTGTTGAGGAGCAGGTCCTTGATCATCAGAAATGTTACCTTCAACATCAACGTTATTTGGAGTACATAAGAAAATTCCTCCACCTAACTTTTGTAAATCACCATTAATTGCATAAATAGTACCGTATAAGAAATCAACAATTCTCTTTGCAGCATCTGGAGTAACTCTTTTTAAATTTACAACTACTGCATTTCTATTTTTTAAATAATCAGCAATTTGTTGGCTTTCAGAATATGCACGTGGTTCTAATAACATCATTTTAGATCCAGCAATTCCGTGTTCTACATGATATTCTTCTTTTGAAGTTGTGTAATATTCTTCATCAGCATTTGGATCTACTTCTGGTCTATCACTTCCACCAAAAATACCTTTAATTTTATCTATATTCATAAAATTTCCTCCATTAATCGATATTATTAATTACATTTTAACACACTTTATAGAATTGATAAAGTATATTTTAAAAAGATTTACCCAGTTGGTTGTTGCATAGGAACAGCCTGAGGCATTGCAGGAGCAGCTTGTTGTACAGGCGCACCAGTTTGCCCTACTGCATTATATCCTGGCAAGAAAGTACCAGTTGCCTGAGTTTGTGGTGTCATAGTAGCAGGCATTGCTCCTTGCATAGGTGCACTAGGTACTCCTTGTTGAGGAGCTGGAACATTCATTTCTGCAACATTATCTTTTTCCTCTGGAATTACATTGTACCAAACATTTGATAGATCAACGTTATTAGATAATGGTCTAGGATTTGGTAAATCTACATACATTGGAATCGGTACTTTAAAAGCACTACCAAATGCAATACAATTTCCTGGTTTCAAGTTCTTCAATTGATTAACAATTTCTTCAGTAACATTTGGAACCATCTCTTTAATATATTTTAAATCAATTGGATGCAATGTTCTTAAAATAACAAAGTTCATACATTGAGATACACAAGTATCAGAAAGTTCAGATGGTCTCTGTGTAATAAGTGCCAAGAACATACCATACTTACGACCTTCCTTAGCAATACGTTCAAAGATATTGTAACCCAATAATTCAATATCTGTATCATGTTGAACATAACGGTGAGCCTCTTCAATAATAACATGGAATGCTCTACTACCACGAGGTTTTAAGGTACTAGACTTTAAGAAAAGCATACGGGATAAAATCTTCGTAAATACTTTTGCTAAACGGTCATCGATATAATTGATATTAAAGTTAATAAGTTGGGCTCTACCATTAGTCTTACGATCAAATGTTAGATCTTCAATATATTGATCACGATCTACATAACGAGGATAATCAAAATAAACTCGATTTTCACCAGTTGCTAAAGTATGCAAACGTACACTAATGACATTAGCATAATCAAATACTTTTTCACTCTTTAAAATACCTTCACTAATCAAAGCAAAATCCATAGCTAACTCCAAGTCTGCTAAAGAATAATGTTTATTTAATTCGTTTTCTGGTAAATCTAATTGTTCATCTAAGATATATCCACGAATAAATTCAACAACAAGTTCCATCTCTTGCATCTTACCACTTTTATCAACAAATAAACATTGTTTAAAAGTTCTAGTATATCCAGGTTGAACAATTTGACTTTCAAGATTCAATGTTGGTGTATTAAACTTTGTTAAAACACCAATAACTTGATCTCGAATCTTTGTAGAGTCATTACCACTAAGTAATATATCTTGAACTGCTCTCGCAATAATATCATTTTTACGTCTTAAAACATTAGGAGAACTACCAGTTAAAATACGAACCAATTTTAACGTCTTCTCAATAATTGGTAATTGTGCTGGAGATGTAACATCAAGTAATAATGCTAAATCATCTACATCCAATAACCAAATTGGTATTTTTAATAATTCTGTTTCAGGATTATACGTGTTTGTTGTATACGCTTTATAATTAATCTCTTTATTTTGCTCATGTAATTTTGAAAAAGCATTCGAATACTCTCCATAAGCATCAAAGAAAAATAAACTAGAATTAATTGGTGGTTTTGGACCGGATAAGAATAAACGTTGAATAATAGATGCAACAGTACAACTCTTACCAGCACCACTGTTTCCTAAAATAGAAAAGTGTGTATTAAAGAATTCATTAATATCAACATTAATCTTATATCCATCATATACATTACTAGTACCAAAATTAGTAAATCCTTGTTTACAAGTTTGATCTCCTAAAATGTATTTCAATTCTTCCATTTTAATAATTCTTGGTTTTGATTTAAAAGATGGCTTACTACTAGCACCTGGTACAAATCCATGATCCGTTAATTCTCCTACGATATTAACAGTCATAATAGTCATAGTACAGTTAACAATTTGTCCTACAACCTTTTTCTTTCCTCCATCTTCGAATACTACGTGAAGGTTAATCAAACTAGGTTGTGTACTAATATCGATCGCTAGTTTTATCGTTACGGTATTGTCAATAATCTCGTCAATTTTACCTAACACACATACCACCTCTATTCTAAATTAAAGTATATCAAAAAAAAACAAAAAAAGATAGAATATATTATCAATTTCTTTCTTTTACAAACACAATAAATTCACTAATTAATAAGACAAAACCGGATACCATTCCAACATAACTTCCACAAGTAAAATCATAGATTAGCCATAATAATTCTGAAATCATTGCCCCTACAACTGCAGTATCTTTTCGAATCGATAATCCGTATCCATCAATAATAGAAGAAAAAATCGGAAATAAAGACAAGAAACCATTATAAGAAAAATAAGAAAAAACAATATAAAAAGGAATCGTTCCAAAAAAGATATATCGATCCAAATCCGTCTTATAATAAAGAAAATCTCTTACTAATTCTAATGATAAAACAAGTAATGCGGAATAAGCTCCTAAGAAATAATAATGCACAATATAAAAAAGTCCAGATAACAATTGTACGACTAATATTCCATTAACATTTTCCTTCCAGTAACTAACTAATAAAAGGATAAAACCAATAAAACCAAATAATTGTACAATAATTGGACCTATCATAGAACACCTACTCTAATATTATTATAAAACGAAATGAAAACAAAAAAAAGATGAGAAACATCAATTATTCATATAAACCATGAATCTTTTGAATGTTTACATCATCTAATTCTTCCACTACCCATTCATTCTCTACTTTATTCAAATAAAAGGTAATAGTATAATGCGTTTTATTCGTAACATTTTCCATATTTTGAATCTTATAATCTACAAAATCATCTACTTCACTCGCATGATCTTTATAGTATTTTTTAGATTCTTGAATACTAGAAGCATAATTTAATACTTCAATCTCTACTTCTACTTCTGCAGTATCCTCCACTACATCTTCAGATTTAATTTTATAAGATAAATTTTTATATTGTTTTACCATCAAATCATGATATTTTTCTTTCTGTTTATCCGTCATCTCATCATCTTTATCAATCACTTGATCTAAATCTTCTAATAATTCAGAATCAAGATTCTGATAAGAACTTAAAAAGTTTTCTACCGCACCAGTAGGTGTATTTAATGTATTACTACAACCAAATAATAAAAATGGAATAAGAAGTAAAAATAATTTCTTCATAAAAAAATCCTCCCATTTATAGAATGAGAAGATTTTTATGATTTATACATTCTTTATATATATTGCACCTGTTGCATTATCTTTTCCAGCACTTGGAACAAGAAAAGGCTCTGCAAAGTTACGACGTAATCTAGGTGGTACATGTAAATCTTGATCCACATATACAGCTTCTTGAATTAATCGGTCTAAGATTTGATTCTTTTTGTATTTTTCAATAACTTCTTTAATCTTTTTATCAGTAAGTAAATCCGTTACCCCATCCGTAAAGAACATAATCATATCATAACTATCATTCTTAATCTTAATAACATTAGGTACACATAGATCTTTATTTAATCCAATACATGCACTAATAAAACTACTAGTAGAGAAATAACGTAAATCATCTTTCGTAGCTTCTCCACTTTTATAGAATAACCATACATGAGAATCATCTTCTGTTATTTGTTTAAGTTTACCTTCTTTATAGGTATAACATCTAGAATCTCCAATATTTAAAACAGTAGTTCCTTCCTCTGTAATAATTCCCATGGATAATGTTGTGCCAAGTTTTTCTTTTCCATAATCTGCAATCAAATCCATATTAATTCTAGATACTTTACTCTTCAATACTTTTTCTAATTTTTCTTCATCTGTTAAAACATCGATACTTTCTTTTTTAAACCAATCAGAAAGTACTTCAATAACATATTTAGAGGCAACATCTCATAAATCTTTTCCAC
>JAFUFG010000184.1 GCA_017470045.1 Bacilli bacterium
ACCAGTTAACTATGATTCTAATTTTGATAAACTAGATGAGAAGATTCCTAGACCACAAAATCTTAAGAAGATTGTTGAAATCATGGATATCTTAAGTGATGATTTTAACTTTGTTCGAGTTGATTTATTTGTTTTAAATAATAAAATTTATTTTGGAGAACTTACTTTTATACCAACTGCTGGATATTTGAAGTTTACAAATCCTGCCCATGATTTAGAGTGGGGAAGTTTTATTGGTAATAACAAAGAACAAAGCATTCAATAAACAGAAGAATTCCTTCTGTTTTTTTTTATCCTAATATGATATTATTTTATTATAGTAGGGTGATGAATATGGATATCGAAATTAGAGAAGCAAGAGAAGATGATTTTTCTCGAATTACAAAGATGATTGATGAAAATTTTAATGTTGTTTATGTTGGTAGTAAAAAACAAGATATGATAACAGAATATGTTGCTGTTGTAGACGAAGTTGTTTGTGGTTATTTTGTTTTTACTCGTGTCAGAAATATGGTATGTGACTTTGATTATTATTTGATTGATTATGTTTGTACAGATATTGAATATCAAGGTAGGGGAGTAGCTACTAAAATGATGGAATTTGCTATTGATGAAGCAAAACGAAATCATGCAAAGTATATTCAATTAACAAGTTCGGATAAACGTGTTATTGCTCATCATGTTTATGAAAAATTGGGCTATCAAAAGTATGATACTAATGTGTTTAGGAGGGGATTAGAGTGATTGTAGATGTCATTAACAAAAAGAGATTAGGAAAAGAATTATCTTATAGTGAAATTGATAAGTTCTTTAACGGATACTTGGATGGAGAAATTAAGTATTATCAAATGAGTGCAATGCTTATGGCTATCTGTATTAATGGTATGACAGATGAAGAAGTATTTGCTTTAACGAAAGTATTTATTGATAGTGGAGATGTTTTAGATTTTGATGGTATCATTGATGGAATGGTAGATAAGCATTCTACTGGTGGTATTGGGGACAAGACAACATTGATTATCGGTCCAATTGTTGCTAGTTGTGGAGTACCAGTTGTTAAAATGAGTGGTAGAGGTCTTGGATATACTGGAGGAACGATTGATAAATTAGAGAGTATTCCTGGTTATCGTACCGATTTAGGAGATGAAGAAATTATTAAGCAGATTCAAGAAATTGGCTTAGTAGTCACTGGTCAAACCGGAGATTTAGCTCCTATGGATAAGGCAATTTACGCACTAAGAGATGTTACTGGAACAGTTTCATCTATTCCTCTAATTGCATCTTCTATTATGAGTAAGAAGATTGCTGGTGGTGCAGAGAAAATCCTAATTGATATTAAAGTTGGAAATGGTGCATTACTTCAAACAAAGAAAGATGCTAATGAATTAAGTCGATTAATGATAGCAATTGGTAAAATGTACCAAAGAGAAGTTAAAACGATTATTAGTGATATGAATACACCATTGGGGACTTCTATTGGAAATTCTTTAGAAGTATTAGAATCTATGGATATTCTAAAAGGAAAAGAAGTAGATAATAACTTATATGATTTATGTGTTGATCTTTCTTCTACTATGATCAGTATGAGCAAAGGAATTGATAAAAATGAAGCTTTAAAAGAAGTTTATCATTCTCTAAATCATGGTGATGCTTATATTAAATTTTTGGAACTTGTAAAAGCTCAAGGTGGAGATATTGATAAAGTAAAAGTTAGTAGGAAAGTAAAATATATTAAATCTGATACAACTGGTATTATCAATAAAATCAATGCTTTAGAATTAGGTAAATTATCTGTTGCATTAGGTGCTGGAAGAGCTTCTAAAGAAGATAAAATCGATTTTGAAGTAGGAATAAAATTACATAAAAAAATAGGGGATGTAGCAAAAAAAGGTGAGGTTCTAGCAACCATTTATTACAATAAAGAATTTAAGATGCCAGAACTATCTACAATTTTTGATATCTCTTAAAAAATATAGTTTTCATTTTAAAAAATTATGATATAATAATTCTATAAAGGTAGGTTTGTTATTATGGAAAAAATTTATATGGAAGAAAATCAAAGTAACAATAACAGACGTAGTGGTCGTTCTAGTACTTCTGTTATGATGTCCTTTATCCTAGCTTTTGTTGCAATTATCTCTTTAGTTGCATATGGATTTGGACAAATTTCGTTTGCTATTCCTGAGGAAGGAATAGAAGATGGGGTATTCCCAGACACTATTACTATGACTGGTGAAGAAGATCAAGCTTATAAAATTTCTGTTTATAGTGAAACTCTTCATCAAGCTATAGCTGTAACAATGGTTTCATTACACCGTTATTCAACTAGTCCAGATAAATATATCTATTGTATTGAACAAGATGTTTATACGGACGATGGTGATTATACGAAAGGTTCAGAAATCGATGATGAAGGTTTAGTTTTCTTATTAAGTTATTTATTAAATGAAGATAATATCATTAAGAGTTCTATTGCTAATGATTTAGACGTTGGTGCTAGAAGTGCTAAATTAAGACCATGGATTACTCAATCTGCAATTTGGTTATATCAAAGAGCAATTAATGCTCCTGAATCTACTCATATGACTGATTCAATGAGAGATGCAATTTTATCAGCTACTTCATTAACTGATGGTGAACATCCTACAAGTGCTTACGTATATCAATCTAATGCATTAATTTATGATGACTGTTATATTCAAACTGATGAATATGGAAAAATGACTATCCGTGATATTTATGAAAAAGCTTTAAAGATTCATAATGGTCAAGAATCATGGAATAGAGGTATTAACATTACAAAAGAAAGTGATACTGTATCTGTTACTAGTGATGAAAAATACTATCAATCATCTAAAATTACAGTTGCTGCTAAAGGTAGTGGTTTCTTAGGATATAAGATTGATTTATCAAAAGCTCCTGAAGGAACTTATATTGTTGATACTAACAATAATAAGATGGAAGATACTGCTTTAGATAACTTATCTGAAGGAACTCAATTCTATATTAGAGTGCCAATTGATAAATTAACAGATGAAAATAAAGTTGTTCAAGTTAAAGTTACTGGAGCATTTAAAATTCCAATTGCATATAAATATTTAAGAACAGGAAAACAAACTGTTGCTTTAGTTGGTAAAGCTACAAAACGTTTTGATAAAGGATTAGATGTTCCAATTGTTTATACTCCAGATATTCCTGATACATCTATTACAACTGCACAATCAATTTACTTTGTAGGATTATTAATATTATTAACTGGTGTCGGTATCATTTATTCAAATGTTAAGCCAAGCAAAGCAAACTCATAAGATAAAATTAAAAAAGAGCCAGATATTATTAATTGGCTCTTTCCTTGTATTTATAGGTTTAATCATTATTTTTTGGAATTACTTTGTAAAAATTAGAGACGAAGTATATGCTGATTTAATGGTTGATATTGTCCTTAGTTCTTCTACAGGAGACGAAGAAGTTTCTAGTGTTCCTGTAACCAATAACCTACCAGCAGATAATAAGGGTGGAGAACAAGTACAACCACAACAAGAAGCTCCAATTAATTATGATCAATACTTAGGTGTTTTAGAAATACCTAGAATAGGATTAAAAAGAGGATTTTTCGATACCAATAATTATTATAATAATATCGAGTATAATGTAGCAGTTGTTAAGGGTTCTACCATGCCTGATGTACCAAATGGTAATTTAATTTTAATGGCTCATTCAGGGGATGCATATATTTCTTACTTTGCTTATTTATTCTTATTAAATGTAGGAGATAATGCATATATTACTTATCAAAAGAAACAATATAAGTTTCAAATTGTAAATATTTATGATGTTCCAAAAAATGGTAAGGTAACGATTAATCGTAATTATAATCGTACAACATTAACTTTAATTACTTGTACGAAAAATAATGATCAATCTCAAACTGTTTATATTGCGGAATTAGTATAGAAGGTGATCGACTTGAATCTTTCCTTTTTTGAAAAGATAGCAACATTATTTAAATATACGTTTTCTTCATTCTTATCGATTGAGTTATTTCTATTTAGTGCATTGCTATTTGTTGTACTAATTGTTAATTTGAAAACGAAAGCTAAATTTATTACTTATGCTGCTATTGTTGTTTATTTAGGATTATTAATTGGTTCTTTGTTAGCTTATGGAGATTATGTCATACTAAGTGTAAAAGAATTCTTTAAGATGATTATTACATATTTATGTTTTCCAACTCCGGTTGCTTTTTTTACTACCATTGTAATTGTGACTGGGATTATGATATATACGCTTTTTAGTAAAAAACTTACAAATTTTAAAAGAATTTTTAACTATTTATTATTTTCGATTATTTATTTCTTATTTACTTCTTTTGTAGCACTTGCTTCTTTTTATAAATTAGATTTAGGTAGTTCTGTGTCTTTGTATTCGAATGATAATATTTTAGTTGTTGTACAGGCTAGTAATTTTTTATTAATTTTTTGGATTATTTATACGTTCTTTTATCGATTATATAACTTTTATAAAGAGAGATTTGATGAAGACGAAAAATAGAGTGAAAACTCTATTTTTTTATGTGTATTTCACAAAACTTGTTGTAATAAATGGTATAATATATTATGAGTAAAAATAGGCAAAAAGGTAGGTGATAGACATGAAGAAATTCAAATGGAATCGTTTCTATACTATTCTTGTTTTATTAATGTTTATCACTGTAACATTCGCATCTTTCAATACGAATCTATTTATCAACGGAGATGCGTACCTTAGAGTATCAAAAGACATCCGTATCACCAACATTAGACTTTTAGAATCTGAATATAATGGGTATGAAAATGCTAATTCGGAATATACAGTCGATTCTGTATCTATGGACGTTTCATTACCTCGACAAGCATCTTCTGTTACTTATCAAGTTACTATTTCTAATGTATCGGATAAACGTTATAAAATTACTGATATTTTAGAAAGTTCTTATAACAATAAAGACGTAAAATACGAACTAGTAGATGCTTCTATTGGAAATATTGTAGAGCCTCATACAGAGAAGACTTTTACGATTAAATTTACCAATAATGTGACAGTAGTAGAAGAAGATGATGTATATGAAACAAAAGAGTATACATTTGACTATACTGGTTCAGAACAAGAATTTATAGTTCCATATGATGGGGAATATACTTTAGAAGTATGGGGAGCACAAGGAGGTAGTAATACTTTTGAAGAGTATTCTGTAGATGGAGGCTATGGTGGATATTCAAAAGGAATAATATCTCTAAAAAAGAATCAAAAGTTATATATCAATGTCGGTGGGGCCGGTGTAACGAAGGAAAAAGAATATTGTGCTGGAGGCTATAATGGTGGAGGTAATGCGAATGCTTCTACAGCTGCTTATTCTAATGCTTCTGGTGGAGGAGCTACTCATATTTCATTTATTAGTGGTAAATTGAGTACACTTAGTAAGTATAAGGATTATATTTTAATTGTTGCTGGAGGCGGCGGTGGAGCTCATCTTCATAGAAATGGAAAAAGTTATCCAGGATCTGGTGGTGGCTTCATAGGTGCTTCAACCGTAAACATTTTTCAAGCTTCAAATTTATGTGCTCCAGGTACTGGAGGTTCTCAGACGAGTGCAGGAAGCTATGGAACTGGTTTTAGTGCCAAGGGTGCCAGTTTTGGACAAGGAGGCAGTAGTTCTACTGGATATGGATCCGGTGGTGGCGGTGGTTACTACGGTGGCGGAGCTGGAACGAATGCTAGTCAATGTACTTATTCTGGAAATGGTGGGTCTGGATATATTGGAAATACATCTTTAAGTGATAAGATTATGTATTGTTATAATTGTACTGAATCAGAAGAAGAATCTACGAAAACAATTTCTACGGAAAATCACTCTGAAGTTCCAACTAGTAGTTATGCAAAAGAAGGTAATGGTTATGCAAAATTAACAGTTACTAGAAAGATTCAAGATAATTCAGAATTTGATTTTGATTATACAGGAGGAGAACAAAACTTTACTGCACCATATTCTGGAGTTTATCAACTTGAAACTTGGGGAGCTCAAGGTGGAACAATTGATTGTGATGTTGGTCTTATTCATGGAGGATACGGTGGTTATTCAACTGGGTTAATACAATTGAATAAGAATACCAATTTATATATTAATGTTGGTGGCGAAGGAACTCCTACTAAAATCAAAGATACTATTACGGTTTCTGGAGGGTATAATGGAGGAGGAGATGCTACTGGATACAAAGATAAGTATGTTTCCTCTGGTGGAGGAGCAACTCATATTGCTTTAGAATCTGGAGTTTTGAGTTCTTTGGAATCACTAAAAGGAAATTTAATTAATGATGAATACTATGAGTCTGAAAGAATATTAATGGTTTCTGGAGGCGGTGGTGGTGTTGGAATACAAAATGGTAAATATTACGAGATTGGCTCTGCTGGTGGAGGATTCAAGGGAGTAACTACAGCGCCTAATGAGATATATGGTAATGGTGGAACTCAGACAGAACCGGGTACTGGATTCGATGGTGGAAATCAAACGAATGTAGGATCTTTTGGTCAAGGAGCAAACTCTACCTATAATGGTAACGGAGGAGGCGGTGGCTTCTTTGGTGGAGGAGGAGCTAGATGGCATGCTCCGTCAGGTGGAGGATCTGGCTATATTGCTAATCCAAAATTGTATGAAAAAGTAATGTATTGTTATAACTGTGAAGAATCGTCTGCCAATTCTACTAAAACATTAACTACACAATCTCATTCAGAACAACCAAAACGGCATCAGGCAAAAGAAGGAAATGGATATTCTAGAATTACTTTATTAAAGAGAACAATTAATCAAACGGAATTAACACTAGATTTTACATTTGAAGAATATTTAAATGGAAATGAATATACCTTTGGCTATACAGGAGATTATCAAACATTTACAGTACCAAAGACTGGTTATTATCAAGTAGAACTTTGGGGAGCAAGTGGTAATAATCATAGGAATGATTATGTATCTGAAAATCAGGTTTATGCCGGATATACTGCTGGTAAGATAAAACTAACTCGTGGTGAAAAACTTTATCTATATGTAGGAGGGAAAAGTAAAAGTTTTAATTCTACTACAGCAACGGGTTGTGGTTTTAGTGGAGGAGCAACTGATGTAAGATTAAAGACTGGAGAAAATTGGTATGATTTAGCTTCTTTATCTTCCAGAATTATGGTAGCTGGTGGATCAGGGCAAGTGTATGGAGATCCGTCTGCTGTAATAGCTGGTGCATCAGGTGGTTTAAGGAGTTATGTAGTAGCTGGAACTCATCAAGTAGGTATGGCTACGCAAACATACGGAAGTTCTGGCAGTGAATATGTAGTGAATAACCAATATAAATATGAAGGTGAAGATGGAACGTTTGGTATTGGTGGTAGTGGAATGAACCAATTAACAGAAGAAGGTCTTGTCACTGGTGGTGGATATAATGCTGGAGCTGGTGGTTACTATGCTGGAGGTGGAGCTCCTTCTGGTGGTTCTGGTTCATCTTTTATTTCAGGGCACAATGGTTGTGTTGCTATAACTGCTGAATCCGATACTACTCCTAGAAATGATTCGAATGGAAGTCAATGTAGTGATGGAACTACTGATATTACTTGTTCTTACCATTATAGTAATTATGTTTTTACGGACACTAAAATGGTAGATGGAAATGGTTATGAATGGACTACAGAAGTTGGAACTGATGTAGTTGGAATGCCTACTCATGATGGTACAAGCACTATGACTGGAAATGATGGAGATGGATTTGCTAAAATAACCTTTTTAGAGGAAGTACCAGAGTATCATTTTGATTATACTGGTAACTCTCAAACATTTGTTGCTCCGTACAATGGTGCCTATAAAATAGAACTTTGGGGAGCTAGCGGAGGAGGAACTTCTGAATCTTCTGTAGGAGAATCTCTAGGAGGAAAGGGTGCTTATACAGCTGGTACGATTAATCTAAGCAAAAATGAAAAACTATATATTTATGTTGGTGAAAGCGGACCGGATGTAACACTAGATAATTTTTCCGATTTAAATATTTACTCTGTTACCTTTAATGGAGGTGGTAGTGGCCTTTTTGATACTCATGAAGGTGGTACCGCTGGAGAACATGGATTTTCTGGTGGTGGTGCAACAGATGTACGTTTAGTGAATGATGCTTGGAATAATTTTGATTCTTTGAAATCTAGAATAATGGTCGCTGGAGGCGGCGGTGGTGCGGGTTGGTCTGGTAATGGTAATCGTGATCAATATTATATTGGCGGAGGAGGTTATGCTGGTGGTTTATCTGCACCTACTGCTCCATCTAAGGCAGCTACCCTTGGTGGTACTCAAACTTCTGGATATAAGTTCGGTATAGGTGGAAATGCATTTTTTCAGAATAATGTTGATAACAATGCAACCGGTGCTGGAGGCGGCGGTTATTATGGTGGATATAATGGATATGTTTTTGCAAAATCAAATTCTAGTGGAGCTGGTGGTTCTTCTTTTATATCTGGTCATGATGGATGTAATTCGATTGAAAAAACTTCTACTTCAGAATCAATTGTTCATACGGATACTTCTCTTCATTATAGTGGAAAGTCTTTTTCTGATACTCTAATGATAGATGGTGGTGGATATCAGTGGACTACAGAAGTGGTTACTGAAGTAGTAGGAATGCCTTCTCATGATGGAAGATCTACGATGATAGGAAATACTGGTAATGGTTATGCGAAAATTACATTGATTGAAAAGATAGATACCTATAATATCAATTATGATTTAGATGGTGGAAGTTTAAAAAATGCAAAGAAGACATATAGTCAATTTGATACAGGTATAGAATTAAGTACACCTACAAAGGAAGGTTATACTTTCTTGGGATGGACTGGTGGCAAGAATCTATTTGATAAGACCACTGCAGAATATGATACAGAATTAGTTCGTGCGAATGGAACTAGTAGAGCTCTGTCTGGTTGGTTTGTATCAGATTATATCGAAGTAAAGCCTTCTACTGATTATTATGTTTCAGCATCTGGATCTAAGAGTGGACAAGCAAATGCTTTCTATGATGCGGATAAGAAATTTATTAAAAATGTTGATGTTGTTATAGGAAAAATAACAAGTCCTTCTAATGCAAAATATTTACGAATTAATGGTGTTACATCGGTCGTTGATTCTGTAATGGTTGAAGAATCTTCTTCTAATTCTTCTTTTGAAGCTTATATTTCTGTTCCTACTAAGTCTGTTACTATAGCAAGTCATTCTACAGGTATTCGTTATTATAAAGCAAATTGGGGTAAGAATGTTGTAGCTATTTTAAATCCTAATGGGGGAACTGTAGATAGTAGTTCTATTTCTGTTGTTCAAAAGATGAAGTATGGAGATTTACCTGTTCCTTCTAAAACGGGTTATGATTTTAAGGGATGGAAAGTTATTCCTGATGAATTAGAATCGACAGACTATATTGAGACTAATGCTGAAGGGTATATTAATACTGAATATGTAGTAAATAGTAGTACTTCTTATGAAATAGTTATACAAGCTTTGAATGAGAAAAAAGCAGATGGATGTTTGCTAGGTTCTCGAAGAACTTCTATTTCTGCTTCCAGTTTTGTTTTGTGGAATAATACGTATTATGGTGTTACTAAGGAGTCGATAAGTCCTGTTTATGCTGGAAGTCAATTAGGTGGAGATGATCCTATAGTAGATTCTGCTTTCCCAATTCGTAAATTTAGCTTTAAAGATAAAACATTTTATGTAGATGATGAAGTAATGTATAGTTTTGATTCAACATTTAATGATGAAAATAATATTCCTTTATACCTATTTACCTTAAATCAAAACAATAGTGCTGATAGTAGAAAATATCGTGGAAAAATGTATTACTTTCTATTATGGGATAGTACAGGATTAGTAAGATATTATGTTCCTACTATCCGTAAAGAAGATAGTGTTAAAGGGGTATTAGACCTAGTAAATGGTAGATTTACAACTCTTGGTAATGTTCATACAGATTATCCAGTAATTAGTGTTGATTCTAATAGTGTTGTTTCAACAGATAAAAATCATACATTAATTGCCACTTGGGAAAAGAAATAAAAAAAGATATACGTGCGTATATCTTTTTATTTGTCTAAGAATTTTACATAGTATTCTTCGAATGTTATGTCATTATCGTGAATGTACTTCGCAATGTCTTCTCCTACATAACGATAATGCCAAGATTCGTATTCATAACCTGTAATATTTTCTTTATCTTTTGGAAATCTTAAAATGAATCCATACTTATATGCATTATCTTGCATCCAACTAAATTCTTTTGTAGATTCAAATTCTGTATATAATTTTTTTCCATTATATAAGTCTATTGCTAAACCTGTTTGATGTTCTGAGAATCCTGGTCTACCAGAATAGGTATCTGCAGCTTCTTTTCCATCGCTTTTGACATATCGATTATAAATCGTCTCTTGGTATTCGTAGTCACGATAGGATGAAGTTGCGACTAATTTCATCTTTTCTTTTTCTGCTGCTTTGGCCATTTTAACATAGGCATCTTTTGCAACACTTACTAGTTTCATACCACTTCTTGCATAACTTAATGGTAGAGATTCTAGATTGTTTGGTACATAATCTCTTGTTAGATAATTGTATTTATTTACTAGAATTGTTGTTTTATTTAAATCTTTTGCTTTATTTGTATAAGTATAATAATTGTTGTCTAATCCGATATTAACGTATGTTACGATTGTTTCTAACGGTAGGTTCGGATTATTTTCTTGGTATCGAATATATCGATTTTTATTTGTTTCTTTATAGTAACTTATTTCTTCGAATGAATTTGTTTCGGATGGTTGTTTCGGATTGCTTTTTTTCTTTTCTTTTTCTACTACAACCGGTTCTTTTTCTTTTGTTAGCGATGTATATATTATTTTTATTGTTTTTGTAACTAAGGCGGTTATTAATACTATTGCTAGTATGAATATAGCAAAGTTTACTTTTCTAATTTTTACTCTTCGTTTTCTCCTTACTGCCATATCATCACCCAATTATATAATAGCAAATTTTTTTTAAAATATGTATAAAATGATTGGACTTTACATAAAAAAAGATAGGAGGAATTATGAAGAAAATATATCTTTTTTTATTTTTACTATTATGTATTCCATTTTGTGTATCTGCAGAGGAACTAATTCCTAATGCGGATAGTGGAATACTGATTGAGGCAAGTACTGGTAAAATTATTTATGAAAAGGAAAAGGACAAAGAAGTGGCGATTGCTTCTATGACTAAGATGGTAAGTCAGATTCTTATTTTTGAAGCAATTGAGTCTGGTAAAATTTCTACTAGTGATATTGTTACTGTTTCTCGTAACGCAGCCGATATGGGTGGTTCTCAGATCTACTTGAGTGAAGGAGAAAATATTAGTGTAGATGATTTGATTAAAGGAATTAGTATTGCATCTGGAAATGATGCGACGGTTGCTATGGCAGAGTATATTGCTGGTAGTGAAGAAAAGTTTGTTTCCATGATGAATCAAAAAGTAAAAGATATGGGACTTAAACATACTCATTTTGTAAATTGTACTGGATTGGATGAAGAGGGACATTATTCTAGTGCTTATGATATGGGAATGATTGCTAGAGAACTTATTGTAAAACATCCAGATATTTTGAAATATTCTTCGATTTATGAAGACTATTTAAGGGAAGATACAGAGAATCGTTTCTGGCTTGTTAATACGAATAAATTAATTCGTTTTTATGAAGGTGCAGATGGATTAAAGACTGGCCATACTGATGCTGCTGGATATTGTTTAGCTGCTACTGCTGTTCGAAATGATATTCGAATGATTGGGATCGTATTAGGAGAAGCAGATAGTAAGGTACGTAATAAAGAAACAATGGATTTCTTAGATTACGGATTTCTTAATACACATCGTAAGATTTTGAAGAAGACTGGTAGTGTTGTAAAGAAAATAAAGATGGATAAAGCAGATCATGAGATCATTCAAATTGTAGTAAAAAATCCTTTACAGGTAATTTTAGATTCGAATGAAGATGTGGAATATCGATACGAATATGATATTGCGGATTTGGAGTTACCAATTAAGAGAGGGGACGTAGTCGGAAAAGTACATGCTTATTGGAAGAATCAAGAGGTTTCGAATAGTGATTTAACAGTATTAGAAAATATTTCAAAGAAGTCTTTTCTTTCGATTTATTCCCAAACATTGTTAGATATGATTACTGGTACTTATTAAATAATGATATAATGGTACTGGTGATATCTATGATTTATGAAGTATTGAATCAACTTAATATTCCATATGAAGAAATGAAACATATTCCAGTATATACTGTTGAAGAAGCTGAAAGTTTACATCTTACAATAGATGGAGTTGGTTGTAAAAACCTATTTTTAAAGAATGAAAAAGGTTCTTATTACTTGGTTTTTATGGCGGATGATAAGAGGGCTGATTTAAAGAAAATAGCGGAATCTGTTGACTGTAAGAAGGTTCGATTTGCAGGTACAGATGAGTTAATGAATATTCTTCATCTAGAGAAGGGAAGTGTTACTCCTCTTGGGATTATCCATGATAAGGAAAGACAAGTATTTCTGGTTATTGATGCGGAATTAGTTGGTAGTAAAGTATTGATGCATCCCTTACGTAATGATCGAACGATTAGTATCGGATTTGATGATTTTTTAAAGTTTATAGAGTTTACAAATCATGAATATTCAATTATGAAAATGTAGTGTTTTCCATTGAATATTTTTTTTTTTAAATGATAATATATAAGGTATAGTAGGGGAATTGTGTATGAAATGTAAAAAATGTGGAACGCTAGTGCAAGAAGAAGTTATTACTTGTCCTAATTGTGGAGAAAACTTAAATGATCAAGTAATTAATTCTGTAATTAATAGTGAGAATCGTTTTCAGATAAAGACGTTTGCTTTAGCTGCTTTCTTTGTTATGATTTTAACTTTAGTTACTTATTCTTTATTCTTTACTATGAATATTACTGTAATTGGTACATGGAAATGTGCGGATTATGAGACGGATATTGATATTAGTAAAGATTTAAATACTTATTTCGAAATAGAGTTCCGTAAAGATAATTCCTTTCGATATGATACGAATGATTCTGCAAAATCTGATTTGCATATGGTAGGATCTTATTCGGTGGAAGATAAAAGTAAAGCTAATGATTCTAGATATTTAGGAATTCAACAAGTTTATTATGTACCATCTACTATTGTTCGCAATGGTGAAAAGAGTGTTTCTAAAAATACTAGTAACTATGAATTTGACTTTTTAGATAAGAATATTGTATTGATGATTGATACTCAAAATTCATCTTCTTATATTTGTAAAAAATAGGAGTTGGTAAAATGAAGTGTTCAAGATGCGGTAGCGAATTAAAAGAAACAGATACTATTTGTTTGAACTGTGGTAATATTATTGAACCTTCTAATCATGATAATTTTGAATTTGAAAATTTTGATGAAGAATTAGAAGGATTATTAGACTCCTATAAAACAGATCAGGAGTTCACAGTAAAAGATGGTTTTGATTCTATTGTTCCTGAAATTGAGAACTATGATGGCCCAGATTATAGTGGATTTAATGTTTTTAATCAAAATAAACAAAGTCCTAAGTTTGCATCTATTCCGGAAGAAGAAACTCAAACGGTTGATGCTAATGATGTTGCTAATGTTGTTAGTGCTACAAATGATGTTAAAACGGAACCTGTTGTAGAAAATACGAATGTTGAGACTGTTATGGAGCCTAAGAATAATGATCCATTATATATTGAAAATACTAGTACTTTTAATCCAATTAGTATGGATGATACTGGTGTTTTTGAACCAATTGAAGTGGATAATACAACTACAGTTGTACAAGAAGAACCGGTAGTTGAGACGCCAACTATTACTAATAGTTCTTATGAAGAAGGAATTCCTGAAGTTGTTTCTTCTCCTAAATCTGTAGAGTCAGAACAATATAACAGTGCTTATTACGAAGATACGAAGAAAAAAGAGAAGAAAAGTTTCTTTAAAAAGAAAGAAAAACCAAAGAAAGAAGAACAAGAAGAATATTTAGATACTTATAATAGTGATGTGGTTTTCGATGATGGTAATGCTGATAAGAAGTCTATTTTAGATATTATTCCATTTAAAACAATTTTTATTATTGCAGCTATTATTTTAGTTGTTATTATTGGTATTTTGATTTATCGAATTGTAACTACTAAACCAAAGTCTACTGAATTTGAGAGTCACGAAAAAGAAGAAACTGAAGAAAAGAGTAAATATAGTCTTACTCAAAATCCAAATTATATTTTAGATAAAACTTGGGTTTGTGGCGGAGCTAGAAGTGACGGATCTTTAGGAAATGATTATTCTACTTATTTCCAATATGATTTCTATAAGAATGGAAGTTATGCTACTAAGAGTGTTCAAAGAGATGATGATTATGAAGACGGTAGTTATTCTGTATCATTGGAAGAAATTAGTGATGATGGATACTTATATAAAGTAACGTTAATTGCTAACTTGAATGGTGGTTATAAAACGAAATATTTCTTCACATTAAAAACGAATAAGGAAGGTACGAAAGCTACTTATAAGATTAATAGTAGTACTTATGCTTGTGAAGAGATGGATTACTTTAATAATAAATAGGAGAGTAATCTCCTTTTTTTGTGGTATACTTTAATTAGAATAGGAGAATCATATGATAGAGATAAAAAATGTTAGTAAAACTTATAATGGAAATGTACAGGCTATTAAAGATTTAAGTTTAACCATATCTCCTGGGGAAATAGTTGGTTTTATAGGCCTTAATGGAGCTGGGAAGACTACTTTAATTAAGATGATGACCGGTATTATCCGTCCAGATAAAGGGAGTATTCGAATTAATGGATATGATATTGTGAAAGATGGATTAAAGGCAAAACAGATTATTGGATATATTTCAGATAGTCCTGATATGTTTTTGAGACTTACTGGTATTGAATTTATTAATTTTATAGCGGATATGTATGGAGTAGAGATTACGGAACGTAAAAAGCGAATTGAATATTTTGCAGAACAATTTCATCTACTAGATGTTTTGGATAAACCTATGCAAGGATATTCTCATGGTACTAGACAAAAGATGATGGTTATTGCTGCTTTAGTTCACAATCCAGAGGTATGGATTTTAGATGAACCATTGATTGGGTTGGATCCTAAAAGTGCTTTAATCCTAAAAAATATGATGAAAGAACATGCGAAGAGTGGTAATACAGTATTCTTCTCAACTCACGTATTAGAGATTGCAGAAAAACTATGTGATAAAGTAGCAATTATTGATCATGGAGAAATTGTATTTTTTGGAACATTAGAAAAATTGAAAGAGAAATATCATAAAAAAGATGACTTAGAAAAATTATTTATGGAGGTTATTCAAGATGAATCATTATCTTAGTCTAACTCATGTTTTTTTAAAGTCTCTTAGTATGAGTAAAGTTACTGGAAGAAGAAAAGTATTGTTTTATCTTTTCTTGTTTTCTGTATTATTCTTTGTATTTATTCCATTTATCTTATTTTGTGGTGTTTTTGTATATGGTATGACGAATACTTTAGATGAAGTAGGGTACGGAATGATTGGGTTCGAATTAATGGGATTCTTGATCAGTATTTTTACTTTTGTATTTAGTTTTCATGTTGTTTTAAATCAATTCTATTTTAGCGATGATATTGAGAGTTTATTACCACTACCAATTAAACCAATTGAGATTGTTGCAAGCAAGTTCACTTCTTGTTTTATTGCTGAAAATATTATGCAATTCTTAATATTATTTGTTAGTGTATTTGGATATGCTTTAGCAATGCAATTACCTCTTACTAATATTCTGTTTTCTTTATTAGGAATTTTAACTTTACCTTTAGTGCCAATGATTTATTGTGCTATTATTAGTCTTATTTTTATGAGTTTTATGAGATTTATTAAGAATAAAGAAATGATTCGTAAGATTGGAGTAGTCTTGGTAGCAGGAATTCTCTTCTTATTTGGGGCTGTTATTAGTAAACTACAACAATTTAACTTTGATTCTTATGTAGAGTCTTTTGCTTTAGGTAATCATCGATTCTTAGAAATTATGCGTATGATATTCCCTCATATTACATGGTTTACGAATTCCATTACGAATATGGATCTTATGTCTTCGTTGTATTATTTATTGTTCCATATAGGATTGATTCTTCTTTTCTTTGTTTTCGCACATTTCCTATATCTTGATAGCGTGGTTGGACTTAGTAGTAAGGATACGACTCCTAGTGGAAATAGTCGTAAAATGCTACAAAATATTAAAAGTCATAGTGTGTTTTCTGCTTATTTAAAGAAGGAATTTTGTATTTTATTTCGTAGTCCAACTTTCTTTTTAAATTGTATTTTAATTAATATTATTTGGCCAGTTTTTGTCTATGTTATTTATAAAGTTACTATGAGTGATTATTCTTTCTATCGAATTAGTTCCTTGATTCATGACGGTAACACAAAAGTACAATTATTCTTTTATTTAGTTGTTTTAGGAGTATCTATTTTGATTCCGGCATTAAATAGTATTGCAGCTTCTTCTTTTTCTAGAGAAGGAAAGCATTTTGCCTTTTTAAAATATATTCCAGTGCGTTATCGAATTCAATGGAGAGTAAAAGTTGTTACTAGTTTTTTAATATCCTTTATTGGAATTAATCTTTTTACTACAATCTTTTATATTCTTATGAATATTCCAATTTTATTCGGATTAGAGTTGTATTTTATTAGCTTTTTCGGTATACTTTTAGTATCT
>JAFUFG010000185.1 GCA_017470045.1 Bacilli bacterium
AATTTGAGTAGAATCAAATACATCAATTTTCTCATTAAATTCATCAACAGCTTTCTTCTCTTCTTCTGTTAATTCATCGTAATTTAATGATTTTTCAATCTTCTCCTCTGTAATTTTAACATCACTATTTACTAATTCTGTAACCTTTTCATCTTCTTTTGCTTTTACTTTCATTTCTAAAGCAGCCATAATTTACCTCCTAATTTTTTAAATAATCAATTAATTTATTATAGTAATCCATTTTTAAACTTGTAACCGTACTCTTAATTGTTTTAGGGATTGCTATACCAACAGAAGAAACATCGTAATTTCCACCTGTTATACCAGTTCTAAATCCATACTTTGTCCAAGCAATTTGTTGAATTTCTTCATCTTGTAATGCCTTATATAATTTCTTACCATTATCACTAAATGCAGCATAACAGTGACTATTCCAAATCGTTGGCTTTGGATAAAGTACAACAATATCATCTTTTACTTGATTAAATCCATTTGGATTAGAGTTTGCAAAATCAATTAAACTCTTTTCATAATCAACAATCATTGGTTCTCCACCCATACCTGTTTTTAAATATCTTTCAAACAAGTCAGCAGGAGTATTATTCATATAACCAGATTTTTGATAGAACAATTTTAATTTTGCTAGATTTTGTTCTAATCCTTCATCTGTAATCTGACCATTACCTAATATAGATAATAATAATCCATAATAGGTTGCTCCAGGAGAAGAAGATACAGGATCTGTTGAAGCAATATTTACATTACCATATAAATCCGTAAGTCCAATATCAGACCATTTCTTTCCCTCTAAAATATAATTCATAAGTTTATTCATATCAGTAATATAATAAACTCCACTTTCATCTTTTGTAACAATTTGTTGTTCAATCAACTTATCTGCTACATCCTTCCAAGAATAAATAACAATAGGAGTATTTAACGTTAATCCACCTTCTAATACAGAATAACGATCACTTTCTCCTTTGCTCTTATCAGGGAATAATTTGTAATAATCATAGAATCTTTGATCAGAAGTAAATAAAGCATCATACTTCGTAACACCCTCTGTGTTAATACCAATAGAATTATCATTAACTAAACGATCAATAATATCTTGATTACCAAATCCAACTGCCTCACGAATTAATGGAGAAACGATTGTTTTACCATTACTCCAATTATCGTAAACAACTTCTAACTTATACTTTTTCTTTAATATCTTGTTTACTTCTTCATCTGCAATAAAGTCTTCTTTACCACCACCAGTAGCAACATAAATCGTTGTAACATTACCAGTAATAGATCCACCATTATTATCAGATATAATCTTTATTCCTACGATTAATAGAATTAAAGCAACAAAGATAACAATACCGATAATTTGTTTCTTATTCATACTTATCCTCCTCTACTTGAATTGATTTTTTATCCAAACCATCAGACTTTAACATAGAATTTAATACTTTCATTTCCACATTCGCATCTAACATATCAGACTCATATAAACTAGTTAAGAATTGTTGAAATACATCATTGATTTCTGCAATAG
The DNA here is from genome assembly GCA_017470045.1 of Bacilli bacterium. The sequence continues at coordinate 1,550 of JAFUFG010000185.1, forward strand.
TCTTACTAGTTGTCTCATAAAACTTTTTGGTTTCACTAGAAGATAATCTTTGATTTTCAATTTCATCAAAACGATCAACCAATTTCACAGTTACTGGAAGATAATAATCAAAGAAGTTTTTTAGTTTTTTAACCTTTTCTGGTTTCTTTTCAATCGTCTTAATAATCTTTGCTACACTTTCATGTATTTCTTTTAAATCTTTTTTAATTCCATCATCTTCAATCATTGGAATCATATCTAGAATATGTTTATTTTCTTTTTTTGCTTTTTCCAATTCCTGATACAAATCAAAGTTTGTTTCTTTTAAACTAACAATTGTGTCTTTATGGAAGACTAGTTCTCCCGCTGCAAATGCTGCAGCTCCTATTGCTAAGGATGGAAGAACTGGAAGAGATAATGCTAAATATGGTACAGCAAAGAAAGTTCCACCAACAACTGCAGATACAACTTCACTATGTTTCATTAATTATAACCTCGAACTTTCTTAAATGCATTTAATAAATCAGTCTTACCATCAAATACTCTTGCATTGGATAAATCTGCAATCTCTTCTAATTGTCTCTCTTCCGCACTACCAAAGGTAATACTATAAATTGGAATATTACTTTCACTCTTATCATAACGTCTCTTTAAATCATTAAAAGTACCAACATTGATATTACCATCTGTCATTGCAATAACAGTCTTCGTATAATCATCACTTTCTTTGTCTAAAATATCAAGTCCACGAATAACAGCATGATACAAAGCAGTAGTTCCTCCAGGTTCCGCACTCTTAATACGATGGCGTAACTCTTCTGTATCTTTACCATTAGAAGTACTCCATACATCATGGACAGAAGAACC
>JAFUFG010000186.1 GCA_017470045.1 Bacilli bacterium
TATATTCCTAGAAAGTTTATTTATTGGAGGATTAGGAGCAATAATGGATGTTGCAATTACAATGTCTTCTTCAATTTATGAATTAAAACAAACAAGTAAGAAAATTACCAGAAAAGAAATAATAAAATCAAGTAAACAAATTGGTAGTGATATTTTACCAACGATGATTAACGTATTATTCTTTACGTATTTTAGTAGCGAATTAGCAGTATTCGTATTAGCGATTCGTAATGGATTTACGGTAAGTAATTTTATAAACACGTTTTATCCATTAGAAATAACAAGATTATTAACAGGAAGTATTGGTATCGTATTAACAATACCAGTAGCAATCTATACCTCTTTATGGGTATACCAAAAGGAGGGTAGAAAATGAATCTAATACTATTCCTAATTTTAATAGGATTATTAATCTATGTATGCGGAAAGAAAACAATAAAACTAATCATTCAACTAGCTTTAAATTTCTTTCTATTAATTATTATGTTTTCTCTAATATCATTAGGGTTAAATGCACTAGTAATTACCATATTAGGGTTAATTACGATTACCTATATCACCATTTATTTATTAGATGGAGATAGTATAAAGACCAAATCATCGATACGATCAGTATTCTTAGTAATATTAATATTATCGTTCTTTATATATGGAGTAACTTACCTAACAAGAATCTATGGATTTGGAATAGATTCATGGGAAGAAATAAATATGTTCTCTTATAACATCAATTGTAATATGTTAGATATAGAGGTATCGATTATCTTAATCGGCTTAATAGGAGCAATCATTGACTCATCAATTTCTATATCCAGTGCCTTGCAAGAGATTTATGAAAATAATAAAAAACTAACTTGGAAAGAATTATATCAATCCGGATTAAACATTGGAAAAGATATATTAGGAACAACAGTAAACACCTTATTATTTGCATTTATTGGAGAGTCACTAACCTTAATATTCTATTTAAAAACTTGCCAATATTCTGGATTAGATCTATTAAATAACAAAACATTGATGGAAGAAATCATAAAGATATTGTTTAGTGCCATAGGTTGTTTAGGAGTAATTCCATTAACATCATTTGTATCTGCAAAATTATTGAAAGAAGGGAGTCAATATGAAAGATAAAAATATCTTAATCGCATTTTTATTAAATATTTTCTTCTCCTTAATTGAGTTTATTGGAGGAGCAATAACCAATAGTGTAGCCATTATGTCAGATGCTGTACACGATTTAGGAGATGCATCAAGCATCGGACTATCTTATCTATTAGAACGAAAGAGTAAAGAAAAACCAAATGAAAAATATACATACGGATATCTACGTTATTCTGTATTAGGAGCTTATATTACGACTCTAATTCTATTTATTGGATCCGTATTAGTAATCTACAATGCAGTATTACGCATCTTAAACCCAGTAGAGATCAATAACAATGGAATGATTCTATTTGCTGTATTTGGAGTAATTATCAACGTTTTAGCAGCCTATGTAACACACGACAGTGATAGTCTAAATGAAAAGTCCGTAAATCTTCATATGTTAGAAGACGTATTAGGTTGGATTGTTGTATTAGTTGGATCAATCGTAATGAAGTTTACGGATATTTCAATCATCGATCCTATTATGTCCATCGGAGTAGCAATCTTTATTTTATATAATGCATTCTTTAATTTAAAAGAAATAACGGAAATATTCTTAGTAAAAATACCGGATGGAGTAGATGTAGATCATTTAAAAGAACACATTCGAGAAATCAAAGGAGTAGAGGATATTCATCACATTCATATCTGGACAATGGATGGAATTAGTAACTATGTCACTGCTCATATCAAAGTAAAAGAATACGATGCAAAAATAAAACACGAAATCAAAGAAATTTTTGAAGAACATAGTATTAATCATTCTACAATAGAATTTGAATTAGAAGGAGAAGAATGTCTAGAAGGGGAGTGTGAGGTTCATCA
>JAFUFG010000187.1 GCA_017470045.1 Bacilli bacterium
TGAAGTAGAATTTTTAAGAAAGGTGTTGATTAAGATATGAATTTAACAATTAATCCAGGAGCAGCAACAGAAGACGCTGCACAAATCGATAGCATTGTTGAAACAATGGAAAGCTGTATGGAAACATTAGATGCAGCAATTAAAAGAAATATTCCAGATGGAATTGAAACTACATGGTCAGATGAAGTTAAAAACACCTGGTGCACATATTATGGATCAGATGTACCAGAAGCAATGGCAGAAATGAAACAATCTGCAACAAACTTAAGAATGGCTGTAGAAGCTGCACTAAAATATAGTGGAGAATAATAAAAAATATACATTGCATTTATGCAGTGTATAGTAAGTGGAGAAATTCGTTTCCCCTTTTACTATGCATTATATAGAAAAGAATAAAAAAATCCAAAACTGATTGTTCAGTTAGTAGGAGGACATATGGCAAGATACGTATACGAGGCAAGTAAAGTAAATACTTCAATCGATTATTTAAATGAATCAATTAATATTTTACAACCAACAGAGGCTGCTTTAGCTGCAGGTTTTAATCAATTAGCTCAAGTACAAGGAGCACAATTTATTGACGTGGGTAGCAATCAATCTGTAATTTGTAAATTACCTTCAGAAGCACAAAATTATATTAATGATTTAAAAAAAGCAATCGAAGGAAAAAGAAGTGAGATTGAAGATTATAACAATGCTCCATGGTATAAAAAATTATTTGCAAGTATAGGAATGGGTGTTGCTAAATTTGGAGAAGGTTTTCTTACTGCTTTTGAAAATATCGGAGATGCAGCAGTAAGTTTAGTAGGATTTACTGCAGGAATTTTTGGAAAAAATGATTTTCAAGCGAGTTGTGCTGAATTTATTAAACGAGACTTATCTGGAGAATTAGTATCAAATGTATATAAAGATGGTACATTTATCGGAAAATATAGTGCAATTTCTTCTACAGGAGTTGTATCAAACATCTGTAAAGGTTTCGGTACAGCAATTGGTTATTACGCTATGGGTAAAATGGCTGGAGGACTAAATAAAGTAGTTAGAAATCCATTAGATATTGGTAGTGTAGGAGTTAACTCATTTGTTGCTGGAGCTGGTGGATTAGGATCAGGTACAGAAACGGCTTTAATTCGTGGTAAAACATTTAATGAAGCATTCTTCCAGGGAATTAAAACAGGAGCAATTCAAGGTGGTGCTGCATACGCCGCAGGACGTATTGGAGATAAGATCAAGAGCGATAAAATAGCAAGAGATGCTGCAAAAGCGACTGGAACTCCTGGGGCAGAAGCTGTAGCAAAAGATGGAGCTGGTGAAGCAGCAAAAAGCATTACATCAAAGGCCGTAGAAAAATCAGATGATATTAAAGATGTTGCTGGAAAAACAAAAGATATAACCAAGTCTGCTAAAGATGCTGCAATGAAGAGTGTAGATGTGGTTGATGATTTAGATGGTGTTGGTGGAAGTGCCAAAAGAACACTTAAACTAGATCGTGCAGGTAGCAGCGGTACGAAAAAACTAACAAAACCACTAAATGTAGATCCAGAATTAACCAACGTTGGTGACAATCTTGTAGAAAGTGTTACTACCGGTGTGCAAAGTGTGGACAAAGGTGGAAAAATACTTAGTAAATTTGAAAAAATTGGCGAGAAAGTTGGAATCGATGAAGGTGGAGCAGAAAAGATTATTGAAAAAGGAGCAGACAGTGCTGAAAAAGTTGCAGCAAACGCTCAAAAAACTATTAAAGGTGTATCAAAGGTTAATAGTGCATCATATACCGGAAACATAAATATCAAAGCACCAGTCACTGGAGCAACAGCAGGGCCTTCACTTTCATCAAGTGTAGGAACCGTAGGAACTTCAGCTGCGAAAACAGGAATTATCCAAACTGCAAAGAATACGATAACTTCAGGAGTGTCTAAAGTATCTAATTTTGCAGGAAATATTGTAACGAGTCACCCAACAGCTTCTAACGTAGTGGCAAAATCATTGTATGGCGCTACTGTTGTTGGTTCTACAACAGCTAATACAAATGCAAAAGCTGCCGCAACGCCATTAGCAAAAATTAATACAACAGCAACAGCAAATAAAGTAGATAATACACCTGTTGTACAATCAAATCCAAATTATAATCCAACAACAAAAACAGTTTCTACGCCAAAGAATACTTATACATATACACAATATCAAACGGATAAAGCTGCAAAGCAAGTGACTCAAACAACGCCAACAACAACTACAACAACTGCTTCAGCACCAGTTGCTACATCACAACCAACGCATAATTCAAGCAGTTATACTACAGCACCAAAATCATTTGGTGGTGGAAGTTCAACAACATCTAGTTCAACACCAAAATCTTCTCTTACTACTAGCTTAGCAACAAGTATTGGTCAAAAAGCAAAAACGGCAGAACCTCTTGCAGATGCAGTAAATCAAGCAACAAATACCAAATTTGATCATCCAGCAAGTTCTAGCACAACAACTACAACTACTGGATCAAATAATCATAATGATTATAGTGGTATGACAAATTATCAAATACCAGCAGGTTCAACTACAGCTATAACAGGTGGAACAAAATATCCAACTATTAAATCACAAGTAGAAGGATCTGTTGCTAAAAATAATATTTCAACAACTACTCTTGGAAGTAGTGGTTCTACTCATGCTGGTGGAGGTTATTCCGGTGGAGGATACTCCTTTGGTGGTAGTTCCGCTGTTACAAGTGATGGATCTATCGGAGTTCAAGATACAAAAGGTACTCTAGCATCTTCTATTACTAAGACGAAGTCAGATAAAAATGACGTTTCTAGAATTGCAGTAGCAGAAGAAGTAGAAGAAGAAGTAGAAACAACAGCAAACAATTATGTAGTACCAACATCAGCCGCTCTAAGCGCAGCAGCAGCTGCCGGAATTGGTGCAAAACTTGTAATGGACAAGAAAGAAAAGGACAAAGAAAAAGAACGAGAAGAAAGAGAAGAAGACGATGATTTAGACTTCGAATATGGATCTGAATTTAAAGATATTGATGATTTAGATGATAACTACACAGTTGTAGAAAGTTATTAATGATAGAAAACAATAAGAAATACTAGGAATAATTCCTAGTATTTTTTTTCTACATAGTGTATAATGGAATTGGTGATGATATGTTAAAGTATTTTATTATAGCAGCAGTTTTAATTGTAATTTTATTAGCAGTAATGAAAGCAACACAGAAAGATGCTGGTCTAGATTTTAATAAATTAGTGGAATTATTAGGTGGAAAGAAAAATATTATTTCTGCAGAATCTAATATGTCTCGTTTTATAGTTACTTTAAATGATGTATCAAAAGCGAACAAGGATGGAATACAAAAACTTGGAGCAAAAGGAATTGTAGAAATTGATAATCAATTAAAGATTATTTTAGGTCCAGAATCTAGGCAATTAAAAAAATACATAGATGAAATAAAAGACGAAATAAAATAATGGCAATGCCATTATTTTTTTTAGAAGTAATAAGTATTTTGACTAGGATACATATATACAGGATATGGTTGGTAATATGGATGAGGGTAATATCCTTGATTAATTTGATTATTATTTGCTATACCATAACCTAAAGCAGTACCAGCAAGTCCTCCAACAACAAATGGTGCCCAAAAGAATCTTTCGCCATCTTGTCCTTGCATCATTTGTGGAGTACCATTGGAACAATTTCTCATATCATTATATGGATACATAGAATCAACTCCTTTACTGATATCTTATTCGAAAGAAGAGGATAAGTGATTGAAGAAAGAAAAAAACTATGATATAATTTAAATCGCAAAAAAGAGGTGGAAGTATGGAAAGATTACAAAAAGTTATCGCCCAAGCTGGAATTGCATCCCGTAGAAAAGCAGAACAAATGATATTAGAAGGATTAGTAAAAGTAAATGGCGAAGTAGTAACAGAATTAGGTACGAAAGTAAAAGATTCTGATGAAGTATCCATTAATAATAAACCAATTGTAAAAGAAACAAAAGAATACTATTTATTAAATAAACCAAGAGGTGTTGTAACAACTACTAGTGATGATAAGAATAGAAGAACAGTAGTAGACCTAATTCAAACCTCTGCTAGAATCTATCCAATCGGAAGATTAGATTATGATACAACAGGAGTAATTTTACTTACCAATGATGGAGATTTTGCAAATATAATTATGCATCCAAAGAGTAATATAGATAAAGTATATGTTGCAAAGCTAAATGGAATCATTAAAGGGGAACAAATCAATCGTTTAAAAGCCGGAGTAGACTTGGATGGTCAAATCGTAAAACCTTCTCGTGTGAAGTTAAAAAAAGTCGATAATGAGAAGAATACATCTACAGTAGAGATAATCATTCATGAAGGAAAAAATCATCAAGTAAAAAGAATGTTTGAAAGTGTTGGACTATTAGTAGATAAGTTAAAAAGAACAAGAGTTGGAATATTTGAATTGAATGACCTAAGTTCTGGAGAATATCGTAAATTAACTCCAAAAGAGGTAGCAATTATTTATAGCTTAAAAAAATAAAAACACCAAATGGTGTTTTTTTATGATCATTATTCTGTAACGATTGCTCCAGTAGGGCAAGAATCAGCTGCATCACGAACTTCTTGAGCATTAGCTTCTTCAACAGTTTCAACTTTTGCTTGAGATAATCCTTCATCGTTCATTTCAAATACAGCATCACAAATTGCAGTACAAGCTCCGCATCCGATACATGCTTCTTGATTAACTTTAACTTTCATATTTATATGTCCTCCTCATAACTAATTATATCCTACAATCCCTTTTACGTAAAGGAGTATTTACCACTTTTGTTTTAGGTCCATCTATGCTAAAATTATAATAAGAGGGTGCATAGAATGAGAAGAATGGATCGTTATTTGGAAGAAGAAAATGAACCAAAATTAAGCAGATCAAATAAAAATCAAGAATTATATGAAAATATTGGAAAGAATACTAGATATGCAAACTTTACGGATGTAACCAATACAAATACTTATGATCTAGGAAATATCAACAGCAATGAGAAAACTAGAGAAAACTATCAAAAAATGAGAGAGTACAATAGTATTATGCCTAGTCCAAAAGTAAAAAGAGATTTGGATGAATTTAAAAGTATCTATAAGGTAAAAGAAAATAGAGTATACGATATAAATAGTGTAATTGCTGAGGCTAGAAAAAATCGAACAGACTTAGAGAAAGAAGAAAAAAGAAAATTAAAAAATGACAAGTATAATATTCTAATCAACCTAAACAAAGATGAATTAGAAGAATATCGCAGAAAAAGAAAAGAACGTTTCACACACCCTGATGAAGAAGAATTACATGAATTAATTGATACGATTGCTTCCAAAACCCTTGCTGGAGAAATTGATAAGAATACAAGTGTTGATTTACTTAGTGAGTTAATGGCTACTTCTATGATGGATAAAGTGGATCCACAAGGAGAAGATACGGATGAATTAAAGAATACTACACCCGTAAAAATGTCTTATGAAGATGATGATATTGTAAGACCAACATCTTCAGAAGATACGGATGAAAACATCGAAGTAAAAGTAACCGTAGATACAACAGAAATTCCAACGGAAGAAGTAGTAGAAGAAGAAACCGTAGAAGAAGCGGATATTGAAGAAGATAGAGAAGAACCAGAAGAAAAAACAGCTCCTCAAAAGATTAGTAAAGAGGATTTAGATAAAATACAGGAAGAATTAGAAAGAGAGCCAATAAAGAAAGAGGACTCTTCAATCATTCCTGGAGCAGATGAAGATTTTTATACAAGAAGTATGGATCTATCCAAAGAAGATTTTGAAGGAGAAATGGATGACGGATTTGCAGAAGAAAAAATGCCTATTGGATTGCGTATTTTATTTGCACTTATCCTATTAGCACTAA
>JAFUFG010000188.1 GCA_017470045.1 Bacilli bacterium
CCTGGTCCAGCCATATATTGTTGATCTAGAGTAATAACAACTCCATCATTAACATCAACATTATTCCCTTTTCTAGATTTTTTAAATTGAATTCCATCTTCTTCTAGTTTTTCATAGATATCAGCCATAAAAGTATCACTACAATCATTATCATCAATAACAATATTTAAACTATTAACTTGATCTAGAGTAGTTTCAACAGGCTTTTCTTGAATCACTTCTTGATATTGTTCAGGTCCTGGTGCAGGATTTCCATAATCTGGTTCATTATTCTTATTTAAGAACATTAGACTAGGGATACCTACTACTAAAGCAGCAGTAATAACACCAATTTTAATTTTACGTGATAGAGAATATTTTCTTTGACTATTCTCTAATAACTCTCTACTTTTAATATCGATTTTCATCGTACCACCTCTAACTTAAGTATAGTTCACCAAAAATCCAAAGTCAAAAGGAAGAACTGGTACTTAACAGAACTTAACATATTTTATAATACCTATTTTTATGGTACAATACTTATATGCTTATAATGAGAGCATTTTATTAAAAAACAAATTAGGAGAGACGACATGAAAATAGGATTACTAGGATGTGGAGCATATGGATTAGCTCTAAGCAGTATAATGTACGATAATAAATGTGACATTACGATGTGGACTAGAAGTGAAGAAGAAGCAAAAGAATTAATAAAGTCTAGATGTAACAAAAAGAAACTTCCAGACTATACGATTCCAAAAGATATAAAGATTACCTCTAATTTAGAAGAGTGTATTACAGAGAAAGATTTAATCGTAATAGCAATACCTGCAGCTGGTATAGATAATCTTGCTCAAATGATGGCTCCATATATAACGAAAAAAGATCATATATTAATTGCAACAAAAGGTATCGAGCAAGGAACAGGATTATTTATTCACGAAATAATTTTAAAATATCTAAAGACTAGAAATGTAGCCGCTATAAGTGGACCATCATTTGCAGTAGATATCATTACGAAGATGCCAGTAGGGTTAGCAGTAGCAGGAAAAAGAAGAGAAACAATAAAGAGAGCGAAAGAAGCATTAGATAATAAATATGTTAAACTAAGAACATCATCAGACTTAATAGGAATAGAAGCATGTGGAGCAATTAAGAATGTTGTTGCTATAGCTGCCGGAATGATTGATGGTTTAGGAGCAAATGATTCTACAACAGCAATGTTTATTACAGAAGCAATTCATGACATGATGAACATTTTACAAGCATTTCATGCCAAAAGAAAAACAGTTACAACATTTGCTGGTTTAGGTGATTTACTTCTAACATGTACATCTGTAAAAAGTAGAAACTTCTCATTTGGAAGATTAGTAGGAACAAAGGTATCACAAAAAGAAATAAAAGAATACTTATCAAATACTACCGTTGAAGGATATTACACACTAGAATCAATATATAAATTATTAAAAGATAAAAGAGTATCAATACCAATCATTGATTTAATATACGATATCGTAGTAGAAGGTAAAAATCCAGAAGAGTTATTAACATTCCTTGTGGAAAAAGATTAATTAGGAAGTGATGAATTGTGGAAAGTTATAGAATTCCAATAGAATTTGCTATTATGCTATTCCCATTCATTGCTTTTTTATTTACGTTACCATTTCTAATTCATGAGTATCGTAAATACGGAGCAGTACCATTCTTTAAGAGTGTAATATTCTATAGTATGATTCTATATTTATTAACAGCTTATTTAATGGTTATATTGCCACTTCCATCTATAGAAGAAGTAGCAAGTTATACGGGAAGCAGTATGCAACTAGAACCATTCCGGTTCTTATCCGATATCAGAGTAACAACAACACTAAACTTAAATGACATTAATTCGATATTAAACTTTTTAAATCGATCAACCGTCTATACTGTATTATTTAATTTATTAATGATGATACCATTTGGTATTTATCTAAGATATTTCTTTAATAAGAAATGGTATCAAACAATATTCTGGACCTTCTTATTAAGTTTATTCTTTGAAATAACACAATTAACAGGATTATATGGAATTTATCCTAGAGCATATCGAATCTTTGATGTAGATGACCTAATCGTCAACACACTTGGTGGATTAGTAGGATATATCATCAGTCCTATCGTAACATTATTCTTACCAACAACAGAAGAGTTGAATAATAAAGGATATGAAAAAGGAAAGAAAGTAAGACTTTTAAGAAGAGCAGTATCTCTAATTATCGATATCGTATTCTTATGTATCTTCGCATTTATCTTCCGAGTAATCCTACACGGAACAGAATTAAGTGAATATTATTTCTTATTTGCTATCATTTTATACTATATAGTAATACCTTTATTAAATAATACAAAAACATTCGGTAAGATAATCGTAAAACTAGAAGTAGTAGAAATAAAAGATCATTTTAGTTATTTAAAATTATTATTACGAAATTTCATCTTAGCATTCTTTATTCTATATCCATTCTCTTGGTTAATAATTCTATCCAATCATGCACCCTCTATCCTTATATATATATTAGGTGCATTCCTATTAGTATTTGAAATAGTAAATTTATTCTCCTATATAATAAAGAAAGATGGAGAACACTTATTCTTATATGAAAGATTAACAAATACAAAGAATAAATCTACTATTATAAGAGAAGAAGAAAAAGAAGAAGTAGAAGAACAAGAAGAAATGGATGAAGAGGAAGAAGAGAAATAATTGTTACGAAAATAAAAGCATGCTATAATAAATGTAAAGAAAGTAGGTGACTATATGGAAACATTAATGAAAAAATTCTTTCGATCATCTCTAATAACATCTGTCTTTTTGATGGTATTAGGAGGATTATTACTATTTAAGTCAGAAGAGACAATCATAACAATTGCATATATCATAGGAGGAGCACTATTCGCACTTGGCGTAGTAGCATTAATTCGATTCATTCGTTACGCAAGAAAAGAAGTAAATAGTGAGCTAGATATTATCTATGGAGTAGTAACGATCATATTAGGATACTTAATTATTAAAAATCCAAAATCATTAGCGAGTATTATTCCGATTGTACTAGGAGTATCTATCGTAATTAGTAGTGCAACGAAATTACAATATGCCCTAGAATTAAAAAGAGATCAAAATCAATTATGGACAATGACACTAATTGTAGCAATCATCAGTGCAATCTGTGGAGCTGCATTAATTATTAATCCATTTGCAGGAGCAGAAATGATTACTCAAATCGTTGGAGGATTTATTATTGCTTATGCAATTCTTGATATTGTTTCCACAATGACAATAAAAAGAAATGTTACAACGTTATCTAGAGCAATCCAACAAACAGTAAAAGAAGCGGATATAATAGAAGAGGAGGATAAATAATGAATTCATATATATACCTTCTTGTTCCAAAATTTATTGAGGACATCGATAAGAAGCTTGATGCTCTTGCATCAAAGTATGATAGCCCATTTACAGGAACTATTATCTTCATTACAATCATGGTAGTTGCATTCGCTGCTATTCGTTCATTCAGTAGTAAAAGATAGAAATCAATATGCGATTTACACGCATATTGATTTTTTTATTGAAAAATATTAGAAATAAGGATATAATACAGGAGAACGAGGTAAATAGATGAGAGAAAATTTAATAATCGGAAAGAAATATGAAATTCATGGGTATAAACATGATGGAAAAATTCATAGATCTTGGGATGAAGCAGTTCTACTAGAAATCCACGACGATTATTTGGTTTTCGGAAATGAAAAAACGAAAGTCACAGAATCGGACGGAAGAACATGGAGAACGAAAGAACCAGCTGTATTATATTTTTTCTACAATAATTGGTATAACATTATTGGCCAGTATAAAAAGACTGGTATTTATTATTATTGCAATATAGCCTCACCATTCATTATCGAAGAAGATACTATAAAATATATTGATTACGATTTAGATTTAAGAGTATTTCCAGATGGAAGTTTCAAAGTACTAGACAGAGGTGAATATAAGTATCACAAAAAAATAATGCATTATTCAAATGACATTGATATTATATTAAAGTCAGAATTAACCAATTTAATTAATATGGTTAGAAAAAAAGAGTTGGCATTTACCCCAGGAATAGTTAAAAA
>JAFUFG010000189.1 GCA_017470045.1 Bacilli bacterium
AGAAACCTATGAGTATTTTTTGTCTCGTTTCTTTATAAGAATTGGAGATTTTATTAGTTTTTTGTTTCCTAAAATTATGAGTAATTTTTTGAGAGAAATTAATCAAGCAATTGATTAGTTTTTTCTTTTAAAATTCTTCTCTTTATAGTATACTTAAATGTAGGATAGGAAAAGAGTAAGGTGGTTAATTATGGTAAATACACGTGCAATGTTTGCTCAAATAATGGATGAGATTGATTCAAAGGAAGAAGATTACTTTGAAGAGGCAAATGCTTTAGATGATAAAAAAGCCTTAGATGAATATTTAACTACCTTAGATGAGAATGTTCATGACATTTACTCTTTAATTGATTATGCCAATCATATTAAGAGTAATATGGAACGCATTTTATTTGAACGTTTCTGTTTCTTTGTGTTCGGAAATGAAGAAGATACCAATACTTTCTTCCGTGAATTAAAGAATCTTAGCATGTTAAAACGTACTGGTTTAATGAAGTATTCGAATGATCAAGAATTATATTCTCGACAAATCATGAGTAACTTTTTATTACGTCTTGATCAATTCCGTATTGATGTTCGTGAAAAGAGTATTCCTGTTGAAATGTATGAGTTAGAACAAAGTCGTAATCGATTAAATAAATATAAATCTTATTTTTCTCCTATTGGAATTGTTCATGAAGTAGAAGATGCGAATGATTTTAATTGCTTTTTGGAAGAATTAGATATTCCAAAGAAGGATAAGTTCGAATTATTGTTAATGGCATTTGAATTTAATCAAATGTCTCATGATGCGGAATTAAAGAAATATTTACCGGATTTACAAGAGGCGAAAGATGTAACAATCCATCGTAGTTTTTTACCAAAAGAAGTTATTACACAAATATCTAGTATTTCAGATATTACTCCTTACTTGAAAAAGAAAGAGGAATATGACTATATTACGAAGAGAGAAGATGAGAAGGAAGATTTCTCTTTTGTTGATTTTAATGAAGATAGTGAAAAACTATTTGAAGAAGCAAATGAAAATTTAAAAGAAAACGCAAAAGAAGATCCTTATGTCTTATTTAATGATTATTATGATATTCTTCTAGGTAAGAAAGAAAAAGAATCTAAGAAAGAAAAGAAAGATGCTTCTATTATTACAAAGGCTCAACAATATTATGATCAAAATAAATATCTTGTAGAGAATTTAAATGATATAGCAAGAGAAGATTTGGAACAAACAATTCATATTTTTGAACGTGATCCAGATCTTCGAGATGAAGTTTATAAGACAACTCAATATATTGATCGATTACTTGCTTATGAGATTAAAAAAATATTTGAATCTATTGATTCGAAAGACCCTGAGAATACAAATCTATTAATAGATAAATTAAAAGCTCCTATGGAGTATGTAGAACAAAACGAAAAAAAGAGTAATAAAAAGTAGGTGGTTTTGCGATGTTTCCAAAAGCAGAGGAATTAAAAAAACTGATTGATGATGAAATTGAAGATTTACGTGTAGACTTAAATCAGTTTAGTCGTGAATATCAAAAAACAATTGATTTTTATCATTCTTTAGTAGATGATCCTAGTAAAATTGTTTATTCTAAGAATGGAGATTTAAAGGAATATATTAATCATTTTGATGTGGAAGACAAAGATGCATTCTTTAAGGATATTCTTTCTATTAAGAAGATTTATACCTTAAATAAAGATTATGAATCTACTTTGCGTTTGTCTCGTAAAGAAAAGAAATTATTTCGAGAATTCTTAGATCAACTTTATGCTTTTTCTAAAACTCTTACTCATAATAATGACGAGAAAAATAAGATTTTAGAGAAAATTGAAAAATATAACGGATTACTTGGAAGAGTGGATGGAAAACCATATATTATATCTTCTGAAGATCGCAAATTATTCGATTCTTTATTCCGTCATCATAACAATGAAAAAGGAAAAGTGTTATTAATTGAATTAATGAATTATGAACAAAAACAATTTCGTTATAAGAAACGTCATTCTAAATTACGTAAAATCTTTAATATTGATGAGGAAGATTTAATTCAAATTTTTAAGAAATATGATTATCGTTTTAAAGACCTAGATGATTATTACCAATTCTTATTAAAGAAGAATGGTAATTTAAATACGATAGATGAGGTCTTTAGTGGATTAAAGGACAATTTATATCCGAAAGTAGAAAACCCTTATGTATTAACTAGTTTATTACTTGGAAGTAATCGTTTAACGATTGATAATGTTACTAGTTTTAGTTTAGAGAATAAATTGATTCCTAAGAGTTTATTAGATATTAGTGGTGCTTTATTAATTCAAACTGATTTTGTTGATGATGGAGATGAATACTCTTATATGATTCAAGGTAGTAGTTTGGATTTTATGAATAATATCGTTACTTTGAAGAATGCAGGATTATCCATTAATTATATTTATCAAGAATGTAAGAGTATTCTTACAATGCCTAATGCATTATTAAAGAAAAATTTGGATTTATTCTATAAATATGGTTTTTCTTTTGATTATAAAAGGAAAGGGGTTGTAGATCCTTCTCCAGCTTCTTTGTTATCTCCTAATTTTGCAGAGATTTGTGATGCTTTTATTGAAGTTCATCCTTTAGGTCTTAAGTATATTACTGATAATCTTAGTAATCTTCGTACTGTTTCTAATCCAGATGGTTTATTATTCTATAATATCTATATGTCTGGATTAAATTATGATGAGAAATTAAAAGATGATCCGAATAATGGACCATTCCGTAAAGTTGTTGAGGATGGTAGTGATAATTATCAACTTAAGGCCATGATTACTCGTAATATGCCTGGTTTTAAGAATCAACCATATTATGGTATTACGGAAGATAATAAAAAAGAAATTACAGGTACGATTGAAGTACCAATTCCAGAAAAAAAGAAGTTTGATCATATCATAGAACAAAATCTTGATTTTATGATTTATGAATCTATTTTTAATAATCCTTATATAGAGGCTATTGATAAATATTTGGATGTCAATAATGCATTAATCTATAATTTTAAAGGAATTATTATTAGTCGATTAAAAGTACTTCGAATCTATAGTATTTTATTGAAAAAGGGAATTGAAGATAATTTAGATGCATTTTTATATGCGATTACGTATCATTCCATTTTAAGAGAAGAGGATTATATCTGTATTGTAGATTTGGTTAAGAAAGAAATAGAAGTTGGGTGATAATATGGATTTTTTAAAAGATCTTGGTTTTTCTGAGAATACCATTTCTAAGATTAAAGAGAATAATTTACCAAATGTTGTCCGTCAATTTATTTGTGATAAGGACAATGCTAGTAAGATTATCTCTTATATGAAAGAGATTGGTATCCTAGTAGTAGAAGATTTATTAATTCGTCGTTTAGAGATTTTTTCAATTGATTATAGTCGTTTAAAGAAAGCGATTGATCATTATAATACTCCTGTTTTAGTAGCTTTGATTAACGAGGATATTAGTGCCATCAATTTCTTATAAGATTGTTATTCCTGAAGTCTGGAATAAAGATACTTATCAAGATTTTTTACAAAGCTTATTAAAATTAGGAACGAAAAAATATAAAGAATTTAATGAAAAAATCACCTCAACGAAATATGAAATGATTGGAATTAATATTCCGATATTGAGAAATATAGCGAAAAAGATTAGTAAGACAAATATTTATAAATATTTAAGATATAGTAAAAATCATTATTTTGAAGAAGTTTTATTACAAGGACTTGTAATTTCTTATATTGATGATTACGATATTTTTGTTGAATATTTTCGCTCTTATGTAAAACGTGTTGATAATTGGGCTTTATGTGATACGGCTATTACTAGTTTTACTATTATTAAAGAGAATAAGGAACGTTTTATTAATATCATTGATGAATTTGTTAAGAGCGATAGTCCTTTTTATGTAAGAGTAGGGGTTGTTTCTTTACTTACTCATTATGTGGATGATAAAAATTATTTGGATAACTTTTATGCAACTGTTGATAATATTCATCATGATAACTATTATGTAAAGATGAGTATTGCTTGGTTTTTGAGTGTTTTATTTGTGAAATATCGTACGAAAACGATTCATTATTTGAATCATAATAATCTGGATGATTTTACAATGAATAAGACGGTTCAAAAGATTCGTGAATCTTTCCGTGTTAGTTTATTAGATAAAAAAATGGTTTTAAAATACAAAAGATAGTAGGTGTTTCTAATGAAGAAAATCCGACGTAGAAACGGTTTTACGATGGTTGAGTTATTAGCGGTTATTCTTATTTTAGGTATCGTAACAGCTCTTTCTGTTGTATCCATTCAAGAGGTCTTACGAAGAGCAAGGTCGAGATATTATACTTCTCAAGAAGAGAACTTGACTGCTGCTGGACGTAATTATATGGAAAAGAATCAACAATATTTACCAAAAGTCACTGGGCAAAAGACTTCTATAAGTGCTGATGAATTGATAAAGAATAAATACATTTCATCTTTGGTTGATTATAGTAAGCAGAATTGTCATGCTAGTAATTCTTATGTACAAGTAATTAAAAATGATAATGGATATTACTATGATTCTTATTTAGAGTGTGATACTTATCGAACAAATTTAAAACAACTAGAAGGTAATTTCAAGAATTTTAATGTTATTTATAGTGGAGGAGTAAATGATGCGAAAGCTAAGATTACTCTTCAAGAAGATAAATATGGAATTGGTTCTTATCAGTATACGATTTTTAATTCTGATCTAAATCAAGTTGTTTTTACTAGTGAAAATTATGAAATGAAAGGTTCTACTAGTTTGATTGAACGAACTATTTCGTTAAAAAATCATACTCCTGGAACTTTAGAGATTACTTTAAGAGCTACTAATATTGGTGGTGCAGAATATACTTTTTCAAAATCTTCTGATTCTAGGTATAAAGATGATGGCTCTAAATTAGAATGTGGTTCAAATTCTGGAGTAAAAACTTGGACTTCTTCTGATCGTACTATTACTGTTCAATGTAAGGATGATTCTGCAAAAGTTGGTTGTGCGAAGAGTGTGTTCACAAAGAAGTTTACTACTTCTATGAAAAATAGTGTTATATCGATTATGGATAAAAATGGTGTACGAAGAGATTGTCCTGTTCCAGTTTATATTGATAAAGATAAGCCTGAGGTAACAACTTCTACAAAAATTTCTTCTAAAGACAATTTGAGTTTTACTTTAACGGATAACTTTAGTTTGGCTGGATATGCAATCACTACTACAGAATCTACTCCAAGTAATTGGACTGCAATTAGTGGAGATGAAGTTAAAAAGTTTACTAAGACTGTTTCAAAATCAGATGGTACTTATTATGTATATGTTAAAGATAGTGCTGGTAATGTTCAACATCAAAAACAGGTTGTTTTGACAATTGGTACTCCTACAGTTTCTTTAAAAGCTGGAAAATCTAATTTATCTACTGCTGTTGGTTCTTGGACAAATCAAGATGTTACTATGACACTTAAAGTTAAGACAGATGATGGTGTTAAAAAATGGCAGTATTCTCACGATGGGACTAATTGGAGTGACGACTTTAGTGCTAATCCAACTGGTTGGCAAGCGAAATTATCTGATAATAACAGAACTGCTAGTTATACCATTAATTGGGATGGTTCTTGGAATTTCTATGTTCGTGCAATAAGCAATAATGGAGCTGTTTCTCCTGCTTCTAGTGCATTTTGGATTGGAAGAGATACAGTTGTTCCTAGTTGTGGTGTATCGATTATATCTGGTCATTTATCTACAACGAAATGGAGCTTTGTGTATGATACAGATATTGTTGGTAGAGTAGACTATGGTGATGATCGTTCTGGAGTAAAATATTATGATATTCAGATTGATTATACTTCTTATGTTCTTTGGCCATATTCGGAATGGAAAAATAGACCTGAATATACAATTGAGAAAACAACAAATCGAAACTCTACGGCAAAATTTACTCATGATGAGTCTGGTATGTTTTATGGCTATGTAAAAGATTATGCTGGTAATGGAAAAAAATGTTGGGCTCATGTTCAAAAAGATACGAAGGCTCCTTATGCTCCACAATGGTTTGATTTAGAAAGCAAGAAAAATGCGACTATTTTGTCTAGTAGTTGCTCTGGTGATTGCGGGCAACCTGCTTATAAACGAGGAGATTATTCTATGTATTATAAAGTTAAATGTCCTTGCGGTGTTTATTGTGAATTGGAATATACTGTTCCGTATGCACAGGATAGAGAAGATAATTTCTTAGCGCCATCTATGATTGAAGATTATGCACCTCAAAATGTTTATGGAGTTTGTGGTTCTGGTTCTAAATATAGTTATGGTAAATGGCATTCTGTTGACGATAGTGGTCATGTTGGTAATACATTAAATTTAACAGTAGAGTGGGTGAATTAATTGAAAAAAAAGTATTTGTTTATTGTTTTAATAGTATTATTGATTTTATTCCTTTGTATTATTGGTATTAATATTGTTCAAATTCATAGTTCTTGTGTTTGTTCTAAAACAGAGACTAATGAAGTTGATTATAAGAGTGTTGCAAATGACATTATTTATAAATTATACCCTGAAGAATTATATGATTGTAAGATTGTTAGTTCTTCTGAATATTTGTTTTTATATGAAATCTCTAGTAAGACTTCTAAAGAAGTAGTTGGTAGTTTTCTTGTTAATGCGAATGAGCAGTCTATGTATATTGCAAATCAGTTAGTGAAAAATTCTTCCAAAAAAAATAGCGGTGAGTAACCGCTTTTTTTTATTGATATAATTCTTGATTTAGAAGAGTTAAGTTGTTTTGCATGATTGTTAGATAATCTTCTTTATTTTCTCTTTCTTTGTCTGTTAAAATATTTAGTTTATGTAATTCTATTGTTTTAATATTACTATATTTATCTAACATTTCTTTTGCGATAGAATTCATTTCTGTATTCTTGAATGATAGAATATAACTTACTTCTTTTTTATTGAATAATTCTTCTACATCAGCAATCGTTTTATCTGATGCATCAGCGTCAATACAATATACCTTTAAACCAAATTTTTCTAAATAGTTTAATGTAGAATCTGCCACTACGATATTTTTATTATTTGTTTCTGATACACTATCTCGATAATCTACATCTAGAGTAGAGATGTCAATTTTAAATGTTTTATATTTTTCATCAATTTCTTTCTTTAAATAAGTACTAGTAATATATTCTTCTAATCCATTTTTTACATTTTGACTCATCATTAATAAAGATGCTGGATTTAACCATAATTCTTCTGGTGCATAATCTGTTTCTAATACATAAGATGTATCGATTATTTTTAAATTAGAATTTATATCTAATAAGTCGATTGCTAGATTTCTTTCTGTTTCGATGGATCCGTTATATACAAAAATATCTTTCTTTGCATATTCTTTCTTTTGTTTCGAACTTAATTTATAAGTAGAAGTATCTACTCCATCTGGATAGATCGATGATATTTTTGCATGATCGGAATATAATTGATTTACGATGTATTCGTTTGCATAGTTTGTAACGATAATTTCAATTCCATCCATTTCATCGGTTCCACATCCAGTAGTGGAGATTGATACTACGATAATCATTAGTAATGTTATAAAATATTTTATTGTTTTCTTCATGTTTAACTCCTTTTTTTGGGAACAGGATCATATCCAGAACTTCCTAGTGGATTACATCTTAATATTCTTTTTATTGCTAGATAGCTTCCTTTGATTGCTCCATAGGTTTGAATTGCTTCTTTTGCATAATTGGAACAAGTTGGTATATATCTACAAGATGCATGATGATTTCCTGGGATTTTTTGATAGAAATCAATCATTTTTAATAATAGAAATTTCATTATCCTGTACCTTCTTTTTACATATTTCATTCTACTATAATTTCTTTAAAATATCAATTACTAGTATACGAAATGGTGTTTTTTTGTTATACTTTATGTGGTGATTAAAATGGAAGACTTATTTCATACATTAGGAATTAAACGAAAAGATTTAAATCTTTATAAACAAGCTTTTTCTCATAGTTCTTATGCAAATGAGCATAAAGAAAAACAAGATTATGAACGATTAGAATTTTTAGGTGATGCTATAGTTGATTTGGTTGTAGCTGATTATCTATATTCGAATAAAAACATCAGTGAAGGAGAAATGACTAAATTACGAAGCAGTTACGTATGTGAGAATGCTTTAGCAGTATATTCTAATGATTTAAATCTAAGTGAATACATTCGAGTAGGTGTAGGAGAAGAGCATAGTGGAGGAAAACACAGAAAAGCGATTATTGCGGATATCTTTGAGGCTTTAATGGCAGCAATCTATTTGGATTTAGGATATGCTACTGTTCGTAAAACAATACTAAATATTATTGTTCCTTATATTGAAAATCCTAATATTAATTTCTTTAGTGATTATAAGAGTGCTTTACAAGAATATGTTCAAACAACTCAAAAGAGTTTGATTTATGAATTAATTTCCGAAGAAGGACCTGCTCATGATCGTACTTATACGATTGGGGTAAAAATTGACGGTATCTTATATGGTACTGGAGTTGCTAGTAGCAAGAAAGAAGCAGAGCAAGAGGCTGCTAAAGCAGTTCTTGATAAATTAGCAGTTTAGTGTTATAATGTACTAGTCTTTAAGTTAATCTTTAATAAAATTATATTATTTATGTCGTTTAAATATTTAGAGAGGAGATTGAATACAAATTGAGTAAAATTAAAATTTTTGCTTTAGGTGGCTTAAATGAAAATGGTAAGAATATGTACATTGTTAATGTAGATGGCGATATTTACTGTTTTGATGCCGGATTAAAGTATGATAATGATTTTAATCTTGGGGTTGATTATATCATTCCTAATTTTGATTATATTGTTAAAAATAAGGATCATGTTAAAGGTATTTTCTTAACTCATGGTCATGAAGGAAATATGGGAGCTGTACCAGACATTTTAGATGTTATTCCAGATATTCCTGTATATGGTACAAAATTAACGTTAGAGATTGTAAAAAATGATTTAGAAAAAGATTTATTAGAAAAGATTAACTTTAAGGAAATACGACCACATTCCAAAATTGAATTTGGTAAGAATATTATTTTTCCAATCAGTGTAACACATTCCATTCCAGATGCTGTATGTTATGTTTTATATACAGAAGATGGAGCCATTGTTTATACTGGGGACTTCACTTTTGACTCTACGATGATGGGTGCTTATAAGACGGATATTGGAAAACTTGCTTATGTTGGAAAACAAGGAGTTTTATGTATGTTATGTGAATCGTTCTATGCGGATCGTCCAGGACATACTTCTCCAAATAATAGAACTCGTAGTTTTATACGTGAAGTTTTACGTAAGAATGAGAATCGTATTATTTGTACGATATTCCCAGGTCATTATTATCGTATGCAAGAGATTTTTGATGAAGTAAGTACCACTCATCGTAAAGGTGTTATTATGGGTAAGAGTTTACAAGAATTAATTTCTCGTGGTATGGAAGAGGGATATTTAAATGTAGATCCTTCTATTATTGGAAGTTTAACAGATTTGGAATTAAAAGATACGATTATCTTTATTAGTGATGAAAAAGAAAAGCCATTTGCAAATCTAGAACGTATCATTAAAGGTTATGATAAATTTATTAAAATTAAAGATACGGATACGATTTTCTTAACAGAACCAAGTTATCCTGGTATTGAAAGAAGAATGGCAATTATTATGGATGATATTGCAATGCTTGGAGCAAATGCAGAAAGCTTATCTAGCAAGAAACATTTATCACATCATGCATCTCGTGAAGATTTAATGCTTATGATTAATCTATTAAATCCAAAATATTATTTCCCGGTAAAAGGAGAATATCGCCAACAATATGCGAATGCAGATATTGCTTATGAGTTAGGTATTTCAAAAGATAATATCTTATTAAAACTAAATGGAGATGTAGTTACTTTTGAAAAAGGAAAACTTGTTAATAATGCAGAGCATATTGATGTAGATGAAATCTTAATTGATGGTAAGAGTCAAGGAGATATTGGTAACTTAGTATTAAAAGATCGTGAAATGCTTGGAGAAAATGGTATTGTTATTATTAGTTGTACTCTAGATAAGAATACGAAAGAAATCGTAGGAGGTCCCGAAATATTAACACGTGGATTTATCTATGTTAAAGAAAGTCAAGATCTTTTAGAAGAGACCAAAGCTGTAGCCAAAGAAGTAATTGAAGGTAGCATCGAGATTAACAGTAAGAGAGTTGATTACTCAAAAATTAAGAATGATGTCCGTGATGTATTAGGAAAATTCTTCTATAAAGAGACAGAATCAAAGCCTATGATTATTACGGTTATTCAGGAAGTATAATATAAGGAGTAGATATTATGAAGAAGAAAATTGGGGTATTATTATTAACTTTAACAACTCTTGTATTAACTAGCGGATGTGGTAAAGAAAGTGGTACTATGACTTGTACCAATGAAATTGAAAATGGAAATTATAAGACAAACTTAGAAGCTAAGATTACTTATAGTAAAAAAGTAGTTGATAAAGTAGTTACTACCGAAGAAATTATGACGGATGACGACAATAAAGCAAAAGACTTTAAGGAATTAT
>JAFUFG010000021.1 GCA_017470045.1 Bacilli bacterium
AATAATATTCGAATCTTTTCCCTGACGATATAATTGTTCTAATTTTACAACAGGTAGTTTTTCACTATCAATCAAATCATGCAATAATTGTCCTGGTCCAACCGATGGTAATTGATGGTCATCTCCTACCATTACAATCTTACAATTTGCACTAATTCCACGAAGCAAAGACGCCATTAAATACGTATCAATCATACTAGCTTCATCAATAATAACAAATTCTACCTTACTTTTATTATATTCATTCACTTGGAATTTATTACTATCCTTACTCCATTTTAAGAATCGATGAATCGTAGATGCTCTTAATCCTGTTGTTTCGCTCATTCTTTTCGCAGCTCTACCCGTTGGAGCAAGCAAAGCAATCTTTTCTTGTAATTTCTCGTAACTTAATTTATTTAATTGACGATAAACTTCACAGATCCCTTTCATAATAGTAGTTTTTCCTGTACCAGGACCACCAGTAATAATTAAGAAATCTTTCTCATAACTATCAATAATTGCTTTTCTTTGTTCTTCATTATAAGAAATTCCATAAAAATCTTCTAAATCCGCAATCGTTAAATCGATTTTCTTATTCGTAACTCCTTCATTCGAAGCTAATAATCGGAATCTTTTGACAATCAAGCATTCCGCTTGATACATCTCTTTTAAATAGTATCGTTCACCCTTCTCCACAATTTTAGAATTGGTCTCCAATCGTATAATTGCTTTATCATACAATTCCGTAGTAATAGAAACTCCTAAAACTCGAGTTAAATACTGATAAATTTCATCATAAAAATAATAACTATGTCCATAAGCATTACTTACTTCATCCATAATATAAGTAATTGCTGCGCAGACACGAATTAAAGCATCTTTCTCTACTCCATTATTTAATGCAATCAAATCAATCTTTTTAAAATTAATATCATAGATATCATCCACTAATTGATAAATATCTTCCTCTATTTTATCTAATGTTTTTCCCTTATAAGTATTATAGACAACCATAGAGTCTTTCGTAGAAAAGCCCATTTCTCCTAATTTTAAGATTACTTGATAACTAGCTTCATACTCTTTTAATTTGCTATGTAAAGTATCCGCATTAGCTTTTGTGATACTAGGAATTAGAATCAAATTATCCGGTGTTTCCAAAATAATTTTTAACGTATCTTGCCCTAATACATCAACAATAGCTTTTGCTTTTTTTTCACCAATCCCTTTAAATAACCCACTCGTTAAAAATTCTACAATCGAATTCTTTCCTTCTGGCCTACAGCGATCATAACTCTCTACTTGAAATTGTTCACCATACTTCTCATGTTGTACTAGTTTCCCATGAAACTCATACGTATCCACTTCATTTAATTCATGAAAATAACCAGTAAACGTTATACTATGATTAATAAGTTCCGCTAACTCTTCCGAATCCGTATCCGATACTTTTAATACGCCAATCGTATATCCGGTACTATGATTTTGAAAGATTGTCTTTGTAAATTTTCCTTTAATACAATTCATAGTACCTCCTAATTCGTAACATTATTCCGCAATAACATATGGATATTCGATATCTTTAATTCGAACCATTACCATATCATTGTGTTTACACTCATGATTTATTTTAACATATAAAAAGTTTCCTGTGTGTCCAAAAGAACATCCATCTTTAAATTCTTCTACTAATACTTCTACATCTTGTCCAATAAACTTCTTCATATATTCAATTTCTAATTCCTTAGAAACTTCAATTAGTCTTCTTGCACGATCTTTCTTAGTTGCATTATCAAGTTTTCCATCCATATAAGAAGATTTCGTTCCCTTACGTTCGCTATATGGGAAAACATGAATCTTACTAAATCCGATTTTACGACAAGTATCAATCGTTGTTTGGAATAATTCCTCTGTTTCTCCAGGAAATCCTACAATAACATCTGTGCTAATCGCAATATCCGAACGAATATTACGAATTTCTGCAATCTTTTTAAAATAAAAGTCTAAATCATACTTACGATTCATGGCCTTTAAGATTTCATTACTTCCTGCTTGTAGAGGAATATGTAAATGATTCACAATAATCTTACTATTACGTAAAACATCTAATACATCGTCATTTAATTCTGTTGTTTCGATACTACTAATACGTAATCGATCTAATCCGTCTATTTTCACTAATTCGTTTAATAAATCCGCAAAACTAACATCCAAGTCATTTCCATAATTACCAGTATGAATTCCTGTTAAAACAACTTCACGATAACCATTTTGAACCAAAGCAGTAATCTCTTCAATTACTTTATTCATATCTTTACTACGACCTTTTCCACGAGCAAAAGGTATAATACAAAAACTACAAAAATTATCGCATCCATCTTGAATCTTAACAAAAGCACGAGTTCTACCAGGAAAGTCGGATATAAACATATCTTCAAATTCCGATAATCTACCAGAATAAGAGTCAATAATCGTTTGCTTATTTTGAAAATACGTATCTAATAATTCGACAATACGATTCTTATCCTTATTTCCTAATGCGATATCTAATCCATCAATCTTTTCACTCATATTAGCCGCAATAAAACAACCCATCGCAACAATACAAGCATTTGGATTCTTCTTAATAGCTTGATGAATCATCTTCTTAGACTTACTATCACTCGTATTAGTAACCGTACAAGTATTAATAATATAAACATCACAGATATCATCAAAACTCTTAATCTCGTATCCAGCATTCTTTAATTCATTCGTAATAAATTCAGACTCATAAGTATTTACCTTACATCCTAATGTATAAATACCAACACTTTTCATAAGTATCACCCCTCAAAGTACTTAAGTATTATAACATAGAAAAAACAATTCGAAAAGCAATTCCGAAACTTTGTTTTTTGAAAGTTTATTTCACAAAAAAACTTGATTTTCATCAAGTTTTAATTCGCATTTAAACGATTTTGTAATTCTTTTAATTCGCTTAAGAAAGCATCTGCTTTTTTCTTTTGTTCGATTCTTTCTTTATTCGAAATACTATCACTACGATCAAATCCAAATACTGGAGAAATTACAGGTGAAGTATGGAACTTACGTTTTGATTCTTCATAAGAATCATCAAAACTTAATTGTTCCGTTTCTAACTCTTCTACTGGAGCTTTATTCTCTTCAATTAATTCTTCCAAAGTTTCATCCATAGACTTTGTCTCTACTTCATCTAAAACTTCTTCTGGTTCATTAAACTCAACAGCAATAGGATTATTTCCATCCTCTTCTTCTACTTCTTCATTAATTTCAGAATTAACAATTTGTTGTTTACGTCTTTCTAAGTCTTGTAAACTAATTGGTTCATTACCTTCATCTGCGTATTGTGTTTCTTCGTTTGCAGCATACATTTCTTCGCTCTTACGAGTTAATTCTTCAAGACTGATAATTGCATTTTCTTCTTGTTCATTTTCATAAGCTGCAACATCAATATTATTAGAAGGTTCTGAAACCGGTATTTCTTCTTCCGTAGCAGGTTCTACTACTTCTTCGGTAGGTTTGTCTTCCTCTACTGGTGGTTCAGGAATATCAGGTACAGGAATCTCATCTACCTCTGGTACTGTTTTCTCTACTTCATTCTTTTCTTCTACTTCTTCTGTTGGTTCAGGTTCTTCAGTAGGTATCTCTTCCGTAATATTCTCTACTGGAGGAACAAATTCTTCAGGTCCAGGTACATTTTCCTCTGCAACAGGTACCTCTTCAACTGGAGGTTCTGGAATTGTAGATTCTAATGGATTCTCTACTACCGCTTCTCCTCTAGCAGCCTTTTCTAATTCTTCTGTAATCTTTTGTAATTCACGAGTAGCTTCTTCTTCTGTTGGTTCAGGATTTGTATATACGATTTCTTCAATACGTTCTCTTTCTGGAACAGTAGTTCCATCAGAAATAGTAATATCTTCTTCTGGTACATCAACTGCAGGAGCAGCACCCTCTACATCTAACTCTTGATTCATATGATCTAAAACCATATTATCTTCCATTGGAGCAAGAGGAACATTTTCTGGTACCGGAATATCTTCCATTGGTGCATCATGAGATACATCTGTATTTGCAACGATTGGTTGATCTACACGAACAGGTCCATCATCCTCTAACTCTTCTGCAAAATTATTATATGCTTGTAAATCAGATGGTTCAGGCATAAACGTTTTTTGCTCTTCACGAATTGGTCCTAATGGAATTTCTGTTGTAGCTTCATCAACAACATCAACTCCATCTGCAACCATAACAGGAGAAGTACCATCTACTGTAGTAGTCTCAGTATTTTCTGCTTCCATTTGATTCAAAGCTTCATTTGCCTCATTAACATCTTCTACTAACTTGTTTAATTCCTTCGTATTCTGTTTTCTTTTTCTCTTATCTTGATTACGATCAACCAAATAAATAATAAAACATAAAAGACAAGCTACTGCAATAACAATATATACTACAATAACCTCCTTTGATGTTAAAAGTTCAATAATATTATCCATTTAAAACACCTCAATCTAGACAAACCCCTATCCTACTATTTATATAATATCATATTTTAAAAAAATAAACATAAAAAAAGTAAAATTTCATAAGTTTTATTATGAAAAATAAATTCGTAAGAACAACAATCGCATTGATAATCGGTGGTTTTATCACAAAACTGTTTAGTTTAATATTAAAAATAATTTTAACAAGATCTATTGATACAGAGACATTAGGTCTTTATATGACACTAACTCCTACTCTAATGTTGATGATTAATCTTTCTCAAGCAGGATTTCCTACTGCCATATCAAAATTAGTATCAGAAGATAATCGAAATAGAAAAAACTTAATGTTATCCATCTTTCCTATTCTAGCAATATTAAATATAACAATAATGATTTTAATTTTTATATCTGCACCTACTTTAACCAAACTATTACAAAATAAAAATCTTTATCTAGGAATTATCAGTATCGCCTTAGTCATACCTTTTACTAGTATTTCTTCTATCATAAGAAGTTATTTATTTGGAACAGGAAAAACATTTCCTCACATCTTATCTAATATCGTAGAATCTATTATCCGCTTAATCTTATACAAATATTACTTACCTATCGTTATAAAAAAGAAGATATCTTATATCATTGGTTTTTTGATACTATCCAATGTTTTAGCAGAAATATCTTCCATTATAACCATGATGATCTTTTTACCAAAACATCTAACTTTTCAAAAAAGAGATTTTCTACCAAAATCCGCAGAAGTAAAAGACTCCTTAGAAATATCAATTCCAGTAACGATAACTTCTTTAATTGGCAGTATTGGTTACTTTTTAGAACCAATCATTTTAATGAACACCTTAAAATTAGTAGGATATAAAACAAGTTATATAAACTACGAGTATGGAATTATTACAGGGTACGTAATCCCCTTAATTTTAATGCCATCATTCTTTACTCAAGCAATCTCTCAAGCACTTTTACCATCCATCTCAAAAGACTACACAAATCACAAGATTAAATCCGTAAAAAGAAAAATTAAATTTGCAATTCTCTTATCTTTACTAATTGGTGGAATTTTTACTTTTTTATTCGTCTCAACTCCTAACTTTTATTTAGAAATGATCTATCATACATCCGTAGGAGTAAATTATATCCGTATCTTATCTCCGATATTCTTATTCTACTATATCGCCTTACCCATATCATCTTCCCTAGATGCTATGGGAAAAAGTAAAGATCATATGAAAACAACCCTATCCGCAACAATCATTCGATCCCTTACTCTATTCCTATTTTCCCTATTCCATATAGGACTCTATTCCCTTCTAATCGCAACTAGTGTTAATATTCTATACACTACGATAAAAGACTATCAAAAATTAAAAACCTATCTGAAATAATTTCACGTAAACTTCACCTTTATTGTATAATATTGAGATAAGGAGGACCTTATGAAGATATTAGTAGTAGACGATGAAGAAAAAATTAGAAGTATCATAAGAGAATATTGTGAAGCAGAAGGATATGAAGTAACCGAAGCAGAAGACGGAAGTGTTGCTTTAAAAAGATTAATGAGAGAAAGTTATGATTTACTAGTTCTAGATATTATGATGCCAAAAATGGATGGTTTTGAAATGTTAAAAGAACTACCAAAAGTAAAACAGATTCCAACAATCATATTATCTGCAAGAGAAGAAGAATACGACAAATTACAAGGATTCCAATTAGGAATTGATGACTATTTAACCAAACCTTTTTCTCCAAAAGAATTAATTGCAAGAATAAAAGCAATCACAAATCGCACCAAAAAGCATGAACAAGAGATTTATACGTTAGATACATTAGAAATTAATTATTCTGCTCATACTTTAAAAATTGATGGAAAAGAGATTGCCATTACACCAAAAGAATTTGAAATATTAAGTTATTTAGTGGAAAATAAAAACAATGCTATTTCTAGAGAACAATTATTATCAAAATTATGGGGATATGATTACTTTGGAGACGATCGTACCATTGATACTCATATTAAAATGCTAAGAAGTAATTTGGGGACATATAGAAATCATATTATAACAGTACGTGGAATAGGATATAAATTTATTGAACATGAAGAAAACCAATCTAATTAGAGAAATATGGAAATACTTTCTGTTATTCTCCCTATTCATCTTATTATTCTTATGGACAACACAAGTCACTTTCTTTGATCGCTATTATCGAAATAGTAAGATTAAAGATACTAAGGATGTTGCAAACACCATAAAAAAATACAAAGACTCAAAATTACTAATCGATATAATGAATCAAAAGTCAATGGAAAAAGAAGTTTGCATTGAGATTGTAGATGATGGTGGTCTACCAGTTTATACCGCTTCTTTCCATGGAAAAGGATGCCTACCAAGAAGCATCAATAACATTGAATTTAAAGCTTCTTTTATTAGTAGTAAAAAAGAAGAAGAAACTTTCGAAATTGTAAATCCGAATTATAATAACGATACCATCGTAGAAGCAATAAAACTAGAAGATAATACTTATGCATTCGTAAATACTTCTATTGAACCGATTGAAGCAATAACGTATTTAAATCGAAACTTACTGATTGTCGCAACAATAATTATTCTCTTATTATCTCTAGTAACGTCTTATTATATTTCCAGACATATTTCTACTCCAATCATAAGGCTTAATAAACAAGCAAAACGTTTGGCAAAACAAGATTTTCAAGTAGAATTCTCATCCAATACAAAAATAGAAGAAATCAAAGAATTAGAAAGTACACTAAATTATGCCAAACAAGAATTAGAAAAAACAGATGAATTAAGAAGAGACTTAATGGCAAACGTATCTCATGACTTAAAAACACCACTTACAATGATTAAAGCCTATGCAGAAGCTTGTTGCGATATTCATAAAGGAAAACCAGAAAAACAACAAGAAGATATGGATACAATTATAAAAGAAACAGAGCGTCTTACCACTTTAATAAATGATATTCTTACCCTATCCAAGATGCAAAATCAGATGGAAGAACTAGAACTAGAAGAATTTGATTTAATTGATTTAATCAATCAAATCTTAAAAAATTACAAATATCTACAAGAATCCGAAAACTACCAATTCGAATTTATCCATTCAAAATCCGAATATATAATAAAAGCAGATAAAAAGAAACTAGAACAAGTACTTTATAATCTAATCAATAATGCGATTAATTATACTGGAGAAGATAATAAAGTAATTATAAAAATCCAAAAGAATAAAGTAGAAATAACCGATACTGGAAAAGGAATCAAAGGAGAAGACTTACCATATATCTGGGACAAATATTATAAAAACAAAAAGAAACATAAAAGAAATCTAGTTGGTACTGGTCTTGGACTATCTATTGTAAAACAAATACTAGAAGCTCATGATTATAAGTACGGTGTAGATACCAAACGTAATGTAGGAACAACATTCTATTTCGAAATAAAAGAAGAGTATTAAAAACCATACTCTTCTTTTTGTAATCTCATAAATTCCGTAACAAAGTTACGATATCCGGAACCAGCTTCATATAAGTACTCATTTCCTATATAATAATCCCCTTCATAATTCGGATTATAATAAGGGAACCAAATTGAAATACCAGATAAGTAATAAGTACTAGAATATCGATATAAAATAGTCTTTTCAAATTGCTTACGATATTCTGCATAATCCATCTTAGGATAGAATAAAGAGAATTGTTCCATAGCCGTCAATAAATCAACTTCATCCAGTATTTCATCATTTGCAATTTGATGAGTCTTTGATCGGAATTTCTTAATAGGATCATAATACCCTCTTACATAAATACCACCAAATAAAGTATTAACTTTATCATAAAGATTTTTTATCTCACCTAAATCAACTAAAGTCATGGTTGTATCATCTTTAATATCTTTGACACTCTCTTTATAATAATCGATATATTCTTCTGAAAACTTCACTAAATCTTTATCCGGCTTTAACTCATTAAACATTTTAAATAATGGATATCTTGTAATAGACCACCCTACTTCTTCTGAAGTAATTGCATACTTTCCATGATAACTAAGATTTTCTAATGTCTCAATTGTTCCAATAAGACAAGAATTCGATATAATCAAATCTGTTTTATTAGGATAGCCTAATTTCGAATTGGTAAATCCGGTATTTAATTCTTTTAAACTCAATCCATCATCATATACTTCATCCGGTAATAATCCATCGATTCCATAACCATGTCCATATAAATAAACAATATATTCATCACTTTGATAATGCTCTTTTCCATAATCTAAGAAATAAGACAAGGTAGAAGCATCTCCCATATTTTGATGTCCATAGCATTGATCAACCACATCATATTTTCCTTCTCTAGTAAAATGATAGATCTTAGCCTCTTTAGAAAAACCATTACTCCAAGAATTACTTCCACCAGCCATAACGACTAACTCATTATGATCAAAATCAAATTCAGATACACTGACTGCTCTTAAATCATTAGAAGCTACACCATGTTCACTTTCCAAATTAGATGGAGACATATAAACAAGAATGGTTCTAGTCTTCTCCACTTTGTTTTTTTCTTTTTCCTCACTCTTGGAATTCAAGAAAGAAAAAGTTTTATGAAAACTATTTGGTTCAACAAAATACCAAATAACAAGTCCAATAATCAGTAGAATAATAATATCCTTCAATGCAATTTTTTCATCTTTTTTCGTCATATTCTTCACCAATTCCATTATAACAAAAAAAGAACTAATAATAGTCCTTTTAATTATAAATAATAAGTTCATGTTGGCATCTTGTACAAGCAACATATAAAAGATTACGTTCATTCTTTTTATAACTATTCTCACGATCATTATAAATGATGACACTATCGAATTCCAATCCCTTTGCTGTATAAGCTGGAATAACAATTAATTCCTTCGTAAACTTCTTACTATTATGATCCACTAAAGAAATGGTAAAATCATTCTTTAGCATCTCATAAATTTCTTCTGCTTGATGATAATCTTTTGTAATAATCGCACAACTCTTATATTGTTCTTGTAAGTAGTG
Organism: Bacilli bacterium; assembly: GCA_017470045.1. Next base: position 9,555 of record JAFUFG010000021.1, read on the forward strand.
AATATCCTCTTCTAAACTCTTCTTAAAGTTCTCTACATTCTTTCTCATAAGAACTGGTTTATTATTATCACGTCTTATCGCATTAACATGATTTAGTCCTAATATCTTATTCGTATAATCAATAATTTCAGGAGAAGAACGATAAGTTTTTAATAATTCAATATACTTACTATCTCCTTTAAAGATATCACTTAAGCTCTCTAAAGATTCGTAATGATAATACGGATTAATATTTTGATTAATATCTCCTAATATCGTAAAATCCGCTCTTGCAAAAATCTTTTGAATAATAATATATTGAAGTCTATTGTAGTCTTGTGCCTCATCAATAACAACTTGTTTAATACTATTCTCATATCGGAATCCTTCTAAGTTTCCTTTAATATAAGTAAATAATAAAGCATCTTCATAATGAATCGTTTTACCATTAATAAATTTATCGATCTCTTCTTCTTTTAATTTTATTTTCGAATAATCACTTAACCAGAAATTTTTATAAATTGCTTTATAATCTTTTTCAAAGTTACTATGTTCTCTTAAAAGCTTACGGAATGTTCCATTCTTTTTTCCACTACCTTTATAGAAGTTTGAGCTTAATTTTTTACTCATCTCATCCAAACGTTCAAATAATGGGAATCGACTATACTTATGATGCAACATATCATTCATCTCGTCCTTATCAACGAAATGAACTTCATTCTCAATAAAGTCTTCGGTAATCTTACAGTTATTAATATAATGTTCTAGATAAGCATCCAAGTCTTTAATAATCTCATCACTTTGTTTATACTCTACTAAATCTCGATTAATTTCTTGATACGTATAATAACGACTTACAAAATCCGTAAAGCTTTCGACATCTTTATATTCTTGGATCATCGAAAACATATAATCACTGAATGTTGTTTGTAAAGTATTCGCTTCTCCTAAAGATGGTAATACATCACTAATATATTCTGTAAAAATATCATTTGGAGAAAAGATTAAAATATTATTACTTGTCAAATTTGGTAATCGATATAGTAAGAAAGCAATACGATGTAACGCAACAGTAGTCTTACCAGAACCAGCGATACCTTGTACAATCAAGTTATTGTCTTCGACATTTCGAATAACTTGATTCTGTTCTTGTTGAATCGTATTAACAACATTCTTCATCTTCTCGCTAGACTCTGTTGCTAGAACTTCTTGAAGTACTTCATCATCAATATTTAAACTATTATCGAATACTCCAACTAACTTTCTCTTCTCAATCTTATATTGTCTTTTACGTTTTAATTCTCCTGTATAAATTCCTCCAGGAGCTTTATAAGAACAAGGTCCTGTCTCATAATCATAGAACAAACTACAAATAGGACTTCTCCAGTCATATAAAATGTTATTCAATTTATCATCTTTTAAATACGTAAGAGAAATATAAATATTATAGATCTTACCCTCATCATCTTTGAAAACAATCGATGCAAAATAAGGTTTATCTTTAATTTGACGAAGTTTTAAGAAATAATCTCTCTTCATCAATACTTTCTCTGCTTCTTGAGAAGTAGCAGCCATAACTTGTTGCATTTCTCCAGCATCGAAACTAGATGCATTCTCCCACATCATTTTCTTAAACTCTTGTAAGCCTTCTTCATCATCAAAAACTTGTTCTCCTAAACTATCCAACGTATCATCCAGTAACTTTTGGACTTTTTTTAGTATCTTCTTTTCCTTTTGAACTTCCACTTCACTAAGTGCCATAAAAATACCTCCTAACGATAAATAATTAGAAAACTAAACAAACGAGAAAAAACTACATTTTATCCATGCAGTATCCTTAACAAAAATAATTTTTTCGCGAAACGTCTACTACAATATAACATATCAGATTTTTGAAATCAAGTATTTTCTCTATCCTAGAAAATTATAACATAAGAAAAAGAAGAAAAGTTATGACACTTTTCCTCTTTAACAATAATTGACATTAATTTGTTGGATAATAGTACATCTCTTTTATAACTCTATTAGAAGTACTTATATCATAAATAATTTTAAAAGTTCCATACTTATGATAAGAATGATCAGAATTTAAAATATGATATTCTCCAGTAACCGTTAGTTTATTGTTTCCTTTATCTTCCCTTAAGTTAATAAAGTAAAATGGAGCATGAGTTCCATTACCTGGATTAAAACAAATATGATTTCCATCATGAACAGAAGGATACATACCACAATCGTTATACCACATAGAAGAACCCGCTTTATCTACTGTTTCTTTATAATCATAAGAATTACCAAAAATATTAGAAAATGTTTTTTCATAAACTTCTTTCGTAACATATGCTGATGTCTGTGCTACATCTGTCGTAAATTGAGTATTATTATTTTTATAAAGAATAAAATCAATATACTTTAATCTTTCATTCGCATCATCAAATAAATTAATTTTTGGTGTATTTAAAGAAATCTTGCCTTCTAAGAATTCCATATCTGTTTTATAGGCTGAAAACTTTTCATCAAATTTATAATTCGAAAAATCCGGAATATCATCCTCTTCATCATCTATTATCTCAGTATTTTCCTCTTCTTCTTTTTCTACATCCTTCTCTACTTCGATATTCGTTTGATCCTTATCAGTTTCTACTGGAATATCATCCTTCTTATCCGGTATCACATAAATAAGGATAACCGTAATAAAAATACCAATTAAAGATACAATCATTAAAATAGTTGCTAAAAATTTATTCTTTTCCATATACTACACTTCCTATATAAAAAAATAGCATAAAAAAAGATTATAGAAAACAAAATTCTATAATCTTATTTGTCAATTTACTGATTAAATTCTTCAATCTTAGAAATGAATTCTTTTTGTAATTCTTCTAATCTTTCTTCTGTACTAGCTTCAAATCTTGCAGTAACATTTGGACCAGTATTAGAAGCACGAACCAAAGCCCATCCATCATCGAATAATACTTTAACTCCATCAATCGTTAAGAAGTTATATCCCTTACTCTTAGCATATTCTCCAATTTTATCAATAACTCCAAATTTAATATCATCAGGAGATGTGAACTTTAATTCTTCTGTAGAATAATAACGATTAATTCCATCTAATAATTCTTCTACACTCTTTTCCGTATTAGAAAGAATTTCTAACATACGAAGTCCAGCATAAAGTCCAGAATCAAATCCAGGCCAACGATCACGATAATATACGTGTCCAGATAATTCTCCAC
>JAFUFG010000190.1 GCA_017470045.1 Bacilli bacterium
GACCTGTAGATATTTCTGTTTACATGTCTCAATTACAACTTCTATTTAATGAAAGTCCAACTCCAGCAATTCGTAAACTAATTATGCAAGATATTAATAAAGGACAAAGTTTCATCAATAATAATATTGTAGACACAGAGTATTATTTCTTATTTAAATCAAAAGATGTAGATTTATTACAAAAGAGAGTAAGACTTATGATTAACGGTTTAGCTCAATGTGGATTAAATGCTTCCCAAGTAACAAATAACGATTTAAGAGTTGTTATGGAAAACTTCCTTAATGGAGGAGCAAATACAGAGTTTGGGACGGTGATGCCACTATGAGTATAGGTATTCGTAGCCAATTGGCACCAAAAGGATTACATTTCTCTCCAAGTGATTTCTTTATTAGTGATAAGTATGCAACAATATTAACAGTAGTATCTTATCCAAAATATATTTCACCTGGATATTTATCATCTTTAACTAATATGTCAGGAATTAAGGTAGTTGTAAAACATATTCCAGTTCCTTTCCAAGAAATGTCAAAGATGTTAAATAAACAAATTGCAGACTTAAAAGAAAAGTACCGTAATGAAAGAGATCAAACGTTACGTGAAAGAATTCGTCAAGATGCAGAAAGCTTGGAATACTTTACATCAATGTTAGCAGGATCTCAAGCAAGAATCTTCGATTTTCAAATGCATATTATGATTACTGCTGACACAAAAGAAGATCTAGAATTAAAGAAAGTAAATGTTAAGAACTACCTAGATGCAATGGAACTTCGTGCAATATCTCTACGTTTTGAACAAGAAAAGGTATTAAAATCAATTTTACCAATTTTCCCACCTCAAGATGTAGAACAAAGAATTGGTACTCCAATTCCATCTGTTACAATTGCAGCAATGTATCCATTTATCTTTGATAGTATTAAAGACCCAGGTTTATCTACACTTCTTGGAGTAGACTTCTCTGGAGGAGTAATATTATTCAACCAATTCTTATATAAGATTCGAAAAGAAAATAATAGAAACAATGCCAACATGATTATTCTTGGTACATCGGGTTCAGGAAAATCAACGGCAGCAAAATTAATGTTAAGAACTCATATTCGTAACGGTTGCCAAATTGTAATAATTGACCCAGAAGATGAGTTTAGAGAAATCACCAATACATTTGGTGGAGATACAGTAGATATCGGTAAGGGTGGAGAGTTTGGATTAATTAACCCACTTGAAATCGTAATTGATGCTGATGAAGAAGAAATTGCACAAGGTCTAGGACATTCCGTAATAACTAGAACATTACAATTTTTAAGAGGATTTATGAAGTATTATGATCCTTCTATTGAAGAAGATGTTCTAAATATGTTCAGTGAAATTGTACAAGATACATATAAGAGATTTGGTATTGATTATACTTCAGACTTTAGTCATTTTACATCTGCGGATTATCCAACATTCAGCGATGTATATGCAACGATTCGTGGTAGATTAATGTCTATAACAGATCAAACACAAGAAAGAGATATCCTAGAAAGACTTGAATTAAAAGTAAGACCAATTACAAGAGAATTAAAATTCTATTTCGATGGTCATACTACATTAAGAAAAGATTCAGACTTTATGGTATTTAATATTAAAGAGTTAATGAATAGTGATTCAACAGTAAGAAATGCATTATTCTTTAACGTATTAAAATATGCTTGGGGTCTATGCTTAGACTCAGGAGTAGATACTGTACTAATGGTAGATGAAGCACATGTATTATTAGGAGATAGTAATGTACAAGGAGCTGATTTCTTAGCACAAGTACAAAGACGTGCTCGTAAATATAACACTGGTACAATCATTATTACTCAACAACCAAGCGATTTCTCAAACCCACAAGTAATTACACAAGGAAAAGCAATATTTGATAATGCTTCTTATTACTTAATAATGGGTCTAAGAAAACAAGCAACCGAAGATTTAGCATTATTAATTGATTTAAATGAAAGTGAAAAAGAAAGTATTAAACGTTACTCTCAAGGAGAAGCTTTATTCGTATGTGGAAACAGAAGAATGAGAATCAACGTAGCAGTAACAAAAGAAGAACTAGATTCCTTCGGAGTTGGTGGAGGATTCTAGAACAAACATGGAGTAGGTGAGAGATATGAGTTCATACGAAAGTAGAAGAAATAATTCAAATTATCAAGAACAAGACTATGATCAATCATCTGCTTCTATGCAACAAGATAAAAGACAACAAGAAAAAGACTCCACAAAAAAACTAACCAAGACAGCTGCAAAAGGTGCCGCAATGTACTTTGCTGGGCCAGAAGGTGGAGCAGCTGTTGATATGGCATCGAAAACAAAAGCAGGAGACAAAATTCTTAATAAGGGAGCAGAAGCTCTTGATAAGAATCCTGCTGTTCGTAAAGCAGCAAAAAAACTAGACGATGCAGGTGTCATTGATAAAGCAGATC
>JAFUFG010000191.1 GCA_017470045.1 Bacilli bacterium
GATTTTATCACGACTTTAGGAAGTGGTAGTGATAAATTAGCGGAAGAATCAAAACAAGCAATTAATGAATTATTAGCATCTTGTGGATGTACGGCTAAGATATTAGAAGGATATGGAATGACGGAAGTTGGTTCTGCTGCAGTAACAAATTTACCAAATCATATCGTTCCAAATAGTGTAGGAGTTCCTCTACCAAAAGTAATTGTAGGAATCTTTGATGAAGAAACGAATGAAGAAAAAAAATATAATGAAATTGGAGAAATTTGTTTTCAAGGACCAACTATGATGAAAGGATACTATAATAATCCTGAGGCAACAAAAGAAACAATCAAAGAACACGATGATTCTACTCTTTGGTTACACAGTGGAGATTTAGGATATATAGATGAAAATGGAAATATCTACCTAAAAGGACGCTTAAAAAGAATTATTGTTAGACATGATGGAATTAAAGTATCTCCTTATGACTTAGAAAAAGTAATTTCAAAAGTAGAAAGTGTAGAAAACTGTTGTGTTGTAGGAAAACCAGATCAAGAACACGGATTTGGCTCCATTCCAGTAGCAGCTGTTGTTCTAAAAGATGAATTCTTATCCCAAACAGATGAGGAACTAGAAAAAATTATGAATACTTGTAAGAGTCAATTGGGAGAAAAATATATTCCAAGAGAAATCATTCCATTTGAAGAACTTCCACTTACACCAGTTGGAAAAGTAAACTACAGAGAAGTAGAAAAAATAGTAAGTGAAAATAAGCAAAAAAGTATAAAAAAGTAAATTGAAAAATTTACTTTTTTTTATATTATGGTATACTTAAAAAGAATAGGAGTTAGGCTTATGAATAGTAATATAGTGTTTTCCATTGCAAGTTTATTTTATTGTACATTAACAATAATTGTATATTTTTCAAAAAAGAGAATTGCGAATGAAGAAAATAGGATATATTCATTTCTTATTATTTCAAATTTGATTGGGTTAATTATTGAAATTGCAAGTACCTTGTTAAATGCTTTTGTAATAGGGTATGATCCTATCAAAATGATTTCTCTAAAAATGATCAATGCTTATTTTCTAACATGGGGATTTATTTTCTGTGTATATATATTTTATGTTAGTAGAGAAAAGTTTGAAAAAAAAGAAAAAAACATTGCGTATGGATTATACTTTGTATTTTTAGGAATTGATTTGCTTCTACCATTACATAAAAAAATAGAAAATGGGTTTATTGCGTATACATATGGGCCTAGTATTAATTTTTTATATGGATTTGTAGGATTAGAAATTGTATTTATGATTCTTATCGTATTAAAAAATATTAAGAAAATAAAAAAAGAAAAGTATATTCCACTTTTGACATTAATTACGTTAGGGACAATAATGGTAATTATTCAAAAATTTATTCCACAATTATTAATTATGTCTTCAGTGGAAACCTTCATTACCGTATTAATGTTCCATACTATCGAAAATCCAGATGTTAAAATGATTAATGAACTAGAACTATCCAAAGAGCAAGCAGATAAAGCAAATGCTGCCAAGACAGACTTCCTATCAAGTATGTCTCATGAAATTCGTACACCATTAAATGCGATTGTAGGTTTTAGTGATTGCATTGAAGAATCAAAGACCCTAGAAGAGGCAAAATCAAATGCAAAAGATATTATTAATGCTTCTAAAACATTATTAGAGATTGTTAATGGAATTCTAGATATTTCTAAGATTGAAGCAGGTAAAATTGAAATTGTTAATTCTCCATACAATGCAAGAGAAACATTTGAAGAGTTAGCAAAATTAATTACTCCAAAGATGAAAGAAAAGAACTTAGACTTCAGTTATTATATTGCGCCAGATATTCCAGAAACATTATATGGAGATCATGCCAATATCAAAAAGATTGTTACAAACTTCTTAAGCAATGCATATAAGTACACAGAAAAAGGATTTGTTCGTTACGAAGTAAATTGTATTAATTCCGATAAGACAAGTAAATTAATTATCAGTGTAGAAGATTCTGGTAGAGGAATTAAGAAAGAAAATATTGATAAGTTATTTACAAAGTTTCAAAGACTTGATCAAGATAAGAACACAACAATTGAAGGCACTGGATTAGGACTTGCCATCACAAAACAATTAACAGAATTAATGGGTGGTAGAGTAATTGTTCATACGGTTTATGGAGAAGGTTCAAAATTTACTGCAGTGATTGATCAGAAAATAGAACAGACAAAAGTAGAAGAAACAAAAGAAGTTAAGAAGAACACATTAGACTTAACGAACGTAAGAATATTAATAGTCGATGATAATGAATTAAATATTAAGGTAGCAACCAAGTTATTACAACGATATAATGCCAATAATATTGAATCCGTAACCAGTGGATTCGAATGCGTCGATTCTATTAAAAATAAAAAACAATATGACATCATTCTACTAGATGATATGATGCCTAAAATGAGTGGAGTAGAAACCTTACAAGAATTAAAGAAGATGGAAGGATTTAATACCCCTGTTGTTGCTTTAACAGCTAATGCCATAACAGGTATGAGAGATAAATACTTAGACGATGGATTTGATGATTATCTATCAAAACCATTAGAAAAAGAAGAATTAATTAGAGTTATGAATTCCTTAATTGATACTCATAATATTTCAAGAGAATCCGTAAAAAGAATTGACGAGACCATAGTAGTACCAGAAAAACAACCAGTAGAAGAATTAGAAGATATTGAATTATTAGAAAATACTGGAAACTTCGAGACAATCGAAGAACCTCCTGCTTTAGACAAAGGGGAGTTCTTACGTAGACATGGCGTAGATGTAGATAAAGCATTAGAACTACTAGGCGACATGGAAATGTACGATGAAACATTAAAAGACTATCTTGCAGAAGTAGAAGAGAAGTTTAATCGTATTGAAAACTATGAATTAGATGGCAATATGGCAGACTATGCAATAGAAGTTCATTCTCTAAAGAGTGATTCCAAATACTTAGGTCTTATGAAATTAGCAGATATTGCCTATAACCATGAACTTGCTAGTAAAGAGAATAATACAACTTATGTAAGAGAACACTTTAATGAATTATCAGAAGAATATGAAAAAACACTAAATATATTAAAGAACTATCAAGCACTTTAAAGATTTAGTAAATAAATGGATAAAGAAAGTACTGTAGCAAAGACACTTAACAAAACATAAGGTCTTAACGCTATAGCACTTTTTTCATGTAAAGCCATACTTTCTTGATAAAGAAAAAGTAAAGATAAAAACATCCCCATACAAGCAGCAAATCCAAAAAAAGTATTTTTAAGACCAAAGAATAATAATACAAAACTTTGATTAAAAAGATAATTCACAACCAAACTAATCTTATAGGAATTAGGTAATTCCGAGAAAGAATAAGTAGACAGATTTAAGTACATACTAATTCCAATGAAAAGATAAGTAATGGTCCAAGCAATAGAGAAGAATGCAACTGGTGGGGCAAAACTAGGAAGATTCAGACTTTGGTAGAACGAATAATCCAAAGGAAATAAGAAACTAACAAACCATATAGCAATACAAAACACAAATAA
>JAFUFG010000192.1 GCA_017470045.1 Bacilli bacterium
AAGACTCCAATAATTATAAAATAAACTTTTTCTTTTTTTCGATAAAATGGATAAATTAGAAATAGGCTTACGATTGTTAACATCGGAGTAAATAAGGATAAGTCATTTTCTAAATATGGAAGAAGATTGGTAAGTAATCCATCAAAATAAATGGAACCCACTACAATAATAATTGGTATTATCATTTTACTGTTTTAAGTACTGTTACATAATGAATATTGTTAAAATCTTGTGCTGTTTTAACATAAACATTATTACTTAAATTGTACTTATCACTTTCTATTTTTTTTACTTCTCCGATATAGATTCCTCCTGGAAATACTCCTCCCAATCCGCTTGTTAGAACTTGATTGCCTACTTCTAAGTTTGTTGTTTTACTAACTACTACTAGTTTTACTAGACCTTTTTCTACATCATATCCATTTAATATTGCAATATTTTCACTATCATTTGTTTTGATTGAAACACTTACTTTATAGTTTGTATCATCGGATGTAATTAATTTAATTTCAGAAGAGTTATGATAGCTCTTACTAATCTTTCCAATTAAGCCGTTTTTCGTAATAACTGCCATTCCTTCTTTGATCCCATCTTTTTTTCCTTTATCAATCATCATATTATTAAACCAATAAGTTTTATTACGAGATAGTATCGTTGCATTTACTGCTTCATAACCAGTTAACGTTCGATTTAATTCTAATTGTTGTCTTAATTCTTCTACTTCTTTTTGTAGAGAATCATTGACATTTTTTTGGATTAAATAACTTTCACTTTGATTCACATCTTTCTCAGTATTGAATAACTTTAATGGAGAAAATAGAATATCATTTGCAGTAGTGCTAATACTTTTTAAAATATTTTCTATTACACTACCTTTTCGATTAAAGTTAAAAGAAAGACAAATTAAAATGATTACGACTAGGATGGATAAAGTAATCATTATTTTATTATTTTTATTTTTCTTATGATACATTTGAACCTCCTATATACACTTTTCATTATAGTTTATTTTTTTCTGGTTGAAAAGTTCTAATTTGACCATGTTCATAGAAACTATAATATTTATTATTCCCCACAATTAAGTGATCTATTACAGGGATTCCTTGCAAAGAACCTAGAGATACTAATGTATCGGTAAAATGAATATCTTCTTTACTTGGAGTTAAGTCATTTGATGGATGATTATGGATTACAACAATACTAGAAGCACTTAATAAATATGCTTCTTTAAAGATTTCTCTAGGATGAGTTACACTACGATTAATCGTTCCCATGAATAGTAATTTTTCTCCTATTAGTTCTTGTTTATTATTAAAGTATAAAGAATAAAAATATTCTTGTTTTAGATCATAGAATAAATACTTTGTATGATGATAGATTTGTTCTGGCGTTTTCATTTTTCTTAATTCTTTTTTCTCTTTTAAGAAGATTCTTTTTCCTAGTTCTATCGCAGATAGTAATTCCATTGCTTTTACTTCTCCTATTCCATCGATAGAAGTAAGAGAATGAATTGATGCGTTTGTTAGGTTCGAAATAGGATATATCTTTAATAATTCATTGGATAAGTCTGTAACATTTTTCTTTTTTGTTCCTGTCTTTAATAGAATACTTAATAATTCTGAATCACTTAGATTTTGTACTCCTACTCTTTTTAATCTTTCTCGTTGTCTAGAAGAGATTGGAAGTTCTTTTATTTTATAGTTACTCATAAATACACCACTATTATATGATTCGCAATAACTATTCCTTTTCCAACTTATTTTCGTAATTTGATAGAACAACTTCCTCTATTCTCATAACTTCTTCTTTTTTATCCATATTCTCTATTAATAAATCAAACTCTCTAACATTATTTTGAAAATCAATATTATCAATTTTTATTTCTTTTAAATAACTAGATATCCCATCTTTTTCAAAATAATTTTTCATCTTTTCTGCGTTTTCTTTGTTTCCTGTAATTGCTAGATAAACAGTATAGATTCCATTTTCTTCTAATACTAATTTCGGAGAGATGTCACGGATTTCTTTTTGCATGGTTTCTTTATTTTGGTAGACTCCATATTGTAGACAATAATATCTTTCTTTTTCTTGAAATGTTCTTAGTAATTCTGGACTCATATTTTTATAAATGTGGATTCCTACTAATATTCCTCCTATTAAAAATAAGATACTATATCGAATTGTTTTTTTCATATTCTTCACCTATTGTTAGGATATCGGAATGAGGATACGAAATATGTCAAAAAAAGAAGAAGATTACTCTTCTTCTAATTCAATTTCACTTATTTTATTTTCTGTTGCATCTTTTAGAATTAAGTTTTCAATCGTTAACGTAGCTTTAAA
>JAFUFG010000193.1 GCA_017470045.1 Bacilli bacterium
TCAACAACACTTGCAGATTTGCAGGGAAGTGACTTTGATATTGATAAGCTCTATTTTATGCGTTATGGGTTTACGGAAGACGGTAAATTAGCAACCTTCTCAGACTTAGATCGTTATTTTAATCCTGAAAAGGTTCTCGATCTTCCTATTCCAGATGGAAAACAGATTAAAATAGAATCCTGAACAGCAGAATCAAGATTACTGTCTGCAATTTTTGGAGAAAATGTAGCAGAGGAAGACACCCTTGTTATTGATTCTGGAAAAGGTGGAATTGAATGTATTCAAAAAATTTTAGAGTCTGGAAAGCCGCATATTTATATTTCTCCAAGCGTATTAGCGGATGAAAATTGATACTTGGATTCCATTGATCAATATAATAAAGATTTTCGTCGGGAACCAATGACTATTGAAAAATTACAAAGATTGATCAATATTCATCAACGTTCGAAACGGAGTAAGTCTTTAAAAAACATAGCTTTGCGTAATACAGTTGTTAGAGGAATTTTAAATGTACTTACAGATGCAAGCACGCAATATAACCTCCAGATTCCAATTTCAATGAAAGAACAACAAGCTGCGGCTGGACTTTCTACAATGGCGTCTGAGGAAAAATATCTAACTGCTGATAATCCTAGCGCCAAATTTGTGATGCAGGGACAAAATATGGTCGGACGTGATGTTATTGGAATTGGTGCTGCATCTCTAAAAGCTTTCTTTGCCGCATCAACGTATTACAATTTACAAGCTAATAAAATAGCAGAATTGTTAAAACAACCAGAATCATTAGAAAGAAATAACGCAATATGAGAAGCAATTAAAACTGTATGCTTTAATGCCAAATTTGGAAACAGAATGCTTGTCACATTAGCTAATATTAATTGGGATGAAGCGATCGCTGCATTAAATGGCGTACAAGTTATTGAAGTTTCTGAATTAGGCTTGAATAATGTAAACAGTTACCTTGGTGATGAAAATAATGGATATGTTGTAAAAGGTTATAATACTAATTTGATCAATATAGCAAAATTACTTGAAGATTTAAATACTGCTGCGAATGGAACGTGGCAAAGTCCAATAGATGCCGCATTTAGTTTATCTGGATTAATTTCTGCAGCTACTGATAACGCTAAAGAGCTTATCTTAGCCAAAATCAATGCAACAAGTAAGTTTGCAGATATCTATACTTATTTGTTAAGCGCTGGAGAATCTTTTTCAAACATTGCTAAATTTATGACATCTCCTGTATTTTCAGTCGTTGCATCTTTTGCAGAAGGTAATATGATGGATTCCTCTACTAGATTCTTTGATCTGGAACACGCTCTTGACTTTGTACTTGATGAAAAAACACTTCCAAATGTTGATAATGATATATTCATGTGAATACTTACTAATATGAAGGAAGATAACTTTATTAGTAGATTAATATATAAATCAAGAAGTGAAGCAAATATGGATTGAATTAGAGGTTTTGCTGAAAATGTTGCAGATGTTAGAACCGCCAGTGATGTTGAAAATGTAATTCGGTCCATTGTAAGTAATGCAAAAACAAATGAAAACGAATACACTGCAGCATATAAAGCGCTCGTAGCATATGTATATAAATCTTTAAGAGAAAATCCACAATATGTAGATTTATTACTTAACTACCTTCGCAATAAAGTGTCTATAACAAAACCACAAAATGACGATTATGATGAAACGGTAGAGTACGATTTAATGATGGACGAAGATTACTTTATGGATGCTGAAGATGAAGATAATACAACAAAATCATATACATTTAATTATTCAAATTTAAAGCATCAAGACTGAATCAATTTCTATAGTTATGTAAAGAGATACTTGTACCCTAAAAACCAACAACTCATCGGAATATCTGATTTATCAGTTTTATCTAAGCTTAAAACCGATATAATTCCTGCGTTAAAAGAACAACGAATTCTATCTAAAATTTTGGGTATTAATCAGGGTTTAAATACAAAAGATTTTGATGAATATAAGTGAATCCGAGATATTGAGTCATTTGTTAATGAACGATATATCAATTCACCTTTTGCAGAAACATTTGAAGAATTTGATTTTGTTCAATTCGTTTCAGATACATCTGACGATCCAAATGGTTATCGTGCTAGACAAATAAAACAGTACGAACAGGTCAAATCTACATACAATATATTAGACATTGCAACATCTGTTAAACAGTTTGGATCAATGATTGAATTAGCTGGAGTAAATAGAAAACTTATAGAAAAAGCATATGTTTTAAAAGCTGAACGTAGATTAGCAAAACAAATTCTTGAAGATAACAAAAAGAAGGTTGGTAGTTTATCAAGAGGACTCGTACAAAAATTTAATGATAAAGAGTATCAAGTACTTAGAAATTTTGTACAGGATCTTGTTACGATGAATTGAATGAGAACACTAGACGATGTGTCTATTAAGATTCCATTTATAGAAAACAATCCACTTAAATTTTATTATCAAGGAACTTTAATTCCGCATACATCTAGTACAGAGGAAAAAACAATTCCTTTAAGTAGCGCTGATGGAATGGCAACATTTAAATGAATGATGGAACACTATATTGTTGATAAATTAAAACAAATGTATCCAAATAATCCATTTTTAGATGCACTTTCCGAATCATATCGAATCGATAAAGATACTGAAACGGCGATTACGTTTTTAACATTACCAATTGATTTAGGTCACGCAGATGAAAATTCAAAAACAGAACAAATGTACAATCTCTATCTGTCTGGTTTTAATAAGATTTGAAAAGATACTGTTCCTAAAGAATTAGGTATTGGTGACTGAACAATAGGCGACTTATTCTATTTATATAACTTGTACGTTCACAAAGATGGATTTGGGCAAAACGCACTCACTCGTATATTTGACAACGTTGTTCTTTCAGATGATGATAATACATTATTAAATCGGTACTATAAGTATATATCCAGACTCGATTCAGGAAGTGAAAAAATTGATGATGTAGAAAATGGAAGTAAGTCTTTATTAAATGAACTTCGACTTGCGTTATCTAGACAAAATTCAGCTGCTTCTAAATTTAGAGTGGAGTATGTGCCTGCTACAGATCGCAAACAAGCAGAATATAAATTAATGAATGCTGATTACAGTACTCAAGAAATTATTCCTGTAAGTACTTTGAATAAATCAGATTACGTATTTGGATTTAGTAATAGATATAATCCTATTAAAATTAATGTCACTGGTGATAATGCTCGAACTTTACAGGGTAAGAATAAACAAAAACGTAGAGTATCTGGTAGAGAAGCAATGGAGGTTGTAGTAAAAGAACTTCAAAAAGCATTTGGCGAAAGATTACCAATTAGAATTATAGACAATGCTTGATTTGATGCTGCACCAGAATCTTTCAAAACAAGTGCAATAAAAAATGCAAAAGGTTTTATTAAAAATGGTGCAATTTACATCAATATTGATAATGCTACAGCTGGTACTTTGATACATGAATTTATGCATGTGATTTTGGCAAAAATGAAATATAGTGACGATCAAAACGAAAGAGATCTTTATTATAATATGCTGAAGTCTATTAAATCTCAGGTTACTTCTCAAAGCGAATTCTGAACCAAATATTGGAATCAGGTAGAAAGTAGATATGGTGATTATGCAGTTGGTTCTGATTTTGAAGAAGAAGTTTTTACAGCAGCCGTTGAAGACTTACTGAGTACTGGTTTTTATAGAAACATGGGGGTTCGCACTGAAGAAGGTGCAGTAACATCGACATTTAAAGATTTTGCAGATAAAGTTGGACAAGCTGTTGCTAAATTATTTGCAGTTCCACCACAAGCGGATGGTGCTACACTTTTAAACATGAGTCTTGGAGATATCATTGTTAACTTAAGTAGTGGCTTGTTTAGTTTATCTGGAAGTGTATTTATGCAACACTATGTTCCAATTAATCAAAAACTAGCGGCTTTTAAACGAAGCCTTATCGTAGATTCAACAGAAGGGTTAGAACCAGATGAAGATTATATAACTATTGTTGGAGATTGTTAGTATGGCGTGTGAAATAAAATTTAAATTTGGAAATATTAATAAAACATTTGAATCGAATGAAGAACTGGATGGTTGGCTTTACGACCATCCAGGTCTCATTCGTTTAAATGAGATACAAGGAGATGTACAATTCTCTTTAGGCAATAAAACTGAGGCTCAAAAAGAGACAATTGGAAGAATCAATAAAGCTGTTGCAGATAGAGCTAAAATACAAAACTCTAGAACAAATACAACATTTTTGCCAAATTTAGGTGCTAGTGCTGTTCCGATTGGCCCAACAACAGCTTTTCAGTATATGGGAGCTCCATCTGGAAATAGTTTTACTGCACCAGTAGTAACATATAAGAATGCGGGTAATGAAAATCTTAAAAAGTTTTATACGGGCATAGGTAATGATTTTGAAAAAGCCTTTGAATATTGTTTATATGGTACTGAATATAAAGGTAAAATTATAAAAAATCCTACAAAAAGAGACGAATTAATAAATGTTGCACAACGTATATTAAAAGCAATTAAAGATAAACACGGAAACGATTGTTATATAATGCTTCAAACTAAAATTAGTGCTTCAGATATTTCTTCATCTTTCTTAGATGCTGTCCATGCTACAATGGGTCAACGTCGAGATAAAGCTGGTAATATTATTCCAGCAATACCAATGGTTGATAATTCTGG
Source organism: Bacilli bacterium (assembly GCA_017470045.1). The sequence goes on from JAFUFG010000193.1 coordinate 4,720, forward strand.
AAATCAATACTCTATAATGGTGGATGCATCTGGAAATCAACATGTTGCAACTGGAGCGGATGTTAATAGTTTTGTTGGAGATATTGATTTGCTTGTAATTGATTCATCCGGTAAAGCGTTTGTTTATGATTTTAAAACATCTGGTAGAGATATAACGGTTGATAATCATCCAAATTATGCTTTGCAAATTGCTGCATATCGTCAGATATTAAAACAATATGATGTTGATGTTGCAGATGATTGTTATCTTATTCCCGTTAAAATTGATTATCAAGGAAATGTTAATCCTGATTTGGAAGATGACAATATTAAAGGCTTTTCCATAAATATAAATAATTGAAGAATTCCTGTAAACGAAGGAAGTGATTATGCACGTAGGGTTTCAAAGTGATTTCCATCTAAAGTAAATGTTAACTACGATGGATACGCCAAAGTACACGAAGTAATGGAAAAATGTTTTCCGACTGCTAGTGTGCAGACCCAAACTCGCATAAAAGAAGCTACCGTTGAAAAAGAGATGGAAGAAAAGAAGCGTATTCCTGAAAATGATCCTGATTATAAACTTGGTTTTAGATGAAAGTATTGAAAGAAAGGGTTTGTTGCCTCTGGCGAATCTAAAGTAATTGTGGCTACATCTGAAGACGAACTTAAAAATAAAATCTCTGAATGAATTGTTAAATATAATGAACGTGCGGCTGAAACCAATACATTATTTGCAAAGAATTTACAATATGCTATGCGTATGCGTAGTAAATCAGAGTTAAAAGAAGCTGCAATAAATTATAATCAGTCTAACACAGATTATATAGTTTCTGCATTCGGAAGATATGTTACTGGAAATTGAGAGTTGGTTTCTAACGACTTGATGATTGCAAATGGGTTTTTCCTTTTTCAAAAAGGTGATATTGTTGAATTGGTTGTTCTTTCTACACACAATTTGTTTAATAGGTTAAATTTTGATCACGGTAAAACAACTAGACCGTATAATTCAATTTTAGGATTCTTTGCTTCTGATGAAGAGGGTTTGGATTCAAGGTGAGTTCTTCCAAATTTCTTTGGAAATATAGAAATGATGAAAGGAATGATCTTTCTTAGTCAACATCCTGAACTATTTGTAGATAAAAAAATAAATAAGGTGTCTGCACTTAGTTTGATGAGCCCTGGATACATGGAGGAATCTAATGAAAAACTTATTGAGAATTTTAAATTATTAAATAAGTATTATAAACAAACATATAAGGAAGATCTTGGTGTATTTAGCACAGAACGAGAGTTTACAAAAGACGTTGATTCGTATGTACGTCAAGCTATGGATCTTATGGAACATAGTGAAGAACTTCGTCCAATGTTGCAAAAACCTGCATTCGAAGATGTATCAAATCCAGACATAAAGCAATTAATGCGAATGATTAATACCCTTCGCAATAGACGAGGTGATAAACTTTATAAAATAAGTTCTGCAAACTGATCTGATCCTGATTGGGTTGCATTACAATATTTAGATAGGGCACTTCTTAGTAAAATCGCGTATCAAATATCTCCAGAATTACGAACCGGTGCATATACGTCTGGAGGCCTGGCATTAGATGGATTGTATGCTAGATCTTTTGCAGATTCTAAATCAGCAATAGCAAGAACACTGCATGAAGCTACATACAGTTGAGTCAGAATTTGTCAAAATGAATTTGTACAATATACGAATGCTTGAAAAAAGGCAATTCGCGATTTATATGTAGAAAGCGGGCACAGTATGTTCTGAGGAGGAGAATGAAATTTCTTTGAACAATTCTTTTTAAAACAAGATGGTAAACTAGATTCTCGATTCATATTAAAGCCAAGAGGATCTATGCAAACAAGTAAACAGAATAAAGTTTTATCTTTATTTTATGATGCGATAGATCGTTTTAAGTATGGAAACGATGAAGATAAAATTAATGCTGCTATTGCAAATGGAACATATGGAATCGTTCCTCTGATAAAGAGTCATTTAAATGAAAAACTTGGAAAAATGAATCCAATTAAAGCAATTGGTGATAAATGATCTACGGATTGAAACGTATTTAAAGACTTTTTACTTGGAATTGATATTTCAGAAGCTCGTGTAAGAGAGTTAAATGACATCGATGCAGGAAAATTACCAAGTTTTGTTTTCGATGATGAGTTTAGAGAACAAAAGTTAACGGCTAAAGGAGATGAAGATCCTACTGCTAAATATACAACGGACATTGATTTGATTTTTAATATGATGGTTGCAGAAGGTATAAAACGCGAAAGAAGTCCACAAATGCTTATGACGGCTTCTGCAATTCGTGCTGTAACATCTTATATGATTAATAGGGGCCTTGATAGAACTGGTAACTGACAAGAATTTTCTGAAGGTATTGACGATTATGTTAAACGTAAAATCTTTAATATGCCTATTATCAATGAAAGTAATACTAACTTGCAACGAGTAATAAATATAATCAAAGGTATTACTTCTGTTACTACGTTGGGTGCTTCTGTTAAAGCGTTTACACGAGAAACAATCACTGGCATAGAGAGAGCTTTCGCA
>JAFUFG010000194.1 GCA_017470045.1 Bacilli bacterium
CAGTGCAAATATGTCTTTAGCAAACGCTATGTTTATTAGAGACTCATTCCAAAATAGTATTCGTAATACCTATACGGATAATTTAGCAAGCAAATATAATGCCAGTGCTATGTTTGATTCCTTTAAAGATGCTAAAAACATGAATAACTGGGTAAGTGAAAAAACATTCCGTTTAATTGAAGATTTATTAGATGATGAGAAAGTACAAAGTTTAGACTTCGTATTAATCAACGCTTTAGCAATCGATATGGAATGGAATAATCTAATTCAATGTGCAGATGGAAGTAAATTAAGTTGCTTACGTTATAGCGTTAGTTATCCACATGAAAAATATTCGGATTATGTAAGTAGCATTGCTGCTGATCAATATCCAAGTCTTAAATTCAATAATTCATATGATGCAAAATCAACAGAAATTGCAGCTAGTGTAAATAATTACGATATCGTAGAAACACTAGGAGAAGAAAATATCCGTAAAACAGTTGGAGATGGATATGATAAATATATTGCTGATGGTGGAGAAGACTGTGGATTAACAAAAGAACAATTCTTAGATAAATACATGAAAGAATTAGATTCTAGTTATAAAAAAGTAGATTATTCAACAGACTTCTTATTCCATGATGATGATGAAGTAAAAGTTTTCGCAAAAGACCTAAAAACATATGATGGTACAACTCTACAATATGTAGGAATTATGCCTAAAACAGCAGATTTAAAAGATTATATTAAATCTTCTGATGCTAAGTCTATTGGAAAAGTAATCAGTAATCTAAAAGAAATGAAATTACAAAATTTTGAACAAGGAAAAGTAACTCATATTACTGGATTTATTCCATTATTCAAATACGAATATGAATTAAATCTAATCAAAGATTTACAATCATTAGGAGTAGAAGATGTATTTGATATCAATAAAGCAGATTTATCAAATATGTTAGATGGAGAAACAAAACGTGCCATCACAGATGCTCGTCATAAAGCAACAATTGAGTTCTCAAATGAAGGAATCAAAGCAGCAGCAGCAACTTCTATGGGTGGAGCAGGAGCTGCAAGTTGTCCATTATATGAATATTTATATGAAGTACCAGTAAAAGAAATCAATCTATCATTTGATAAACCATATTTATATTTAATTCGTGATAAAGATACTGGAGAAGTTTGGTTCGTAGGAACAGTTTATGAACCTACAGCAAATAAATAAAAAGGGAATAGTAATATTCCTTTTTTGGTGTTAAAATATCTCTAAAGGAGTGAAAGAATGAAAAAGAAAATTTATGCATTACTAGTATTATTAATGGCAGTAATGGTATTACCAGTAAATGCAAAGTCTCTTGATGCTTTTCAAGCAGGAGAGAATGTAAAACTACAAAAGGATATTGATTCAACAACATTTGTAGCAGGACAAAAAGTAGATGTAAAATCTACAATCAAAGGAATGATCTTTGCAGCAGGACAAAAATTAAATGTTGCTGGTGCAAACGATTATGCTTTTGTAGCAGGACAAGATATTGAGGTAAAAGGAATGGAAACAAGAGATGCTTTCATTGCTGGACAAAATATCACAATTGAAGAATCAAGTATCCGTGACTTATATGTTGCTGGAGAAGATATTGAAATCGATTCTAATATCTCAAGAAACGTTTTTGTTGCTGGAGGCAAAGTAACAATCTCTGGAAAAATTAATGGAGATGTATATTCTGCAACAGAAAGAATCGTATTAGAAGAAGGTGCTGAAATTACTGGTACTC
>JAFUFG010000195.1 GCA_017470045.1 Bacilli bacterium
ATTGGAATTAATATGAGTAATAACATTACTTCATTAGTATCTAATATTACCTTATTTGTAGGTTCTATTATTATGATGTTTGTAACAAACTGGATCATGGCTTTAACAGCAATCCTAGCAAGTATTCTAGGATTTGTATTCTCATTCTTCTTATTAAGAAAATCTCAAAAATATTTCGTACAACGTCAAAAAGAATTAGGAGACTTAAACGGTCATATTGAAGAAATCTATTCCGGACATAACGTTGTAAAAGCTTATAACGGAGAAGAAAGTGCTTTAAAAGAATTTGATCGTATTAATGATAACTTATATGAATGTAATAGAAAGAGTCAATTCTTATCCGGAATTATGCAACCAATCATGGGATTCATTGGAAACTTAGGTTATGTTGCAGTCTGCGTTGTAGGTGCATTACTTGTAATGAATGGAAAAACTTCATTCGGTGTAATTGTTGCCTTCATGATCTATGTTAGATTATTTACCAATCCATTATCTAGAATTGCTCAAGCTATGACAACGCTACAATCCATTGTCGCAGCAGCAGAACGTGTATTCGAATTCATGGATGAAAAAGAATTAACAGACGAATCTTCTTTAAAAGAAAAAGTAGAGAAAGATTCTGCAAAAGGAAATATCGAATTTAAAAATGTTAAGTTTGGTTACGATGAAAATAGAACCATCATAAAAGACTTTAGTGCCAAAGTAAAATCCGGACAAAAGATTGCGATTGTTGGTCCAACAGGTGCTGGTAAAACAACAATGGTAAACTTGCTTATGAAATTCTATGAAATTAACGATGGAGACATTTTAATTGATGGAAAATCCATTCATGATTTAAGTAGAGAAAATATTCATGATTTATTCGTTATGGTCCTTCAAGACACTTGGTTATTTGATGGAACAATCCGAGATAACATTAAATACAACCGTAAAAACGTATCCGATGAAAAGATTTGGGAAGTTTGTAAAACAGTAGGAATCGATCACTTTATTAGAACACTTCCTGGAGGATTAGATTCCAATGTTGCTGGAAATAATAATATTTCATCTGGTCAAAAACAATTATTAACAATCGCAAGAGGTATGATAGAAGATGCACCATTCTTAATTTTAGATGAAGCAACTTCAAACGTAGATACTCGTACTGAAGAGTTAGTTCAAAAAGCAATGGATAAATTAACACATGGAAAAACTTCATTCATTATTGCACACCGTTTGTCTACCATCAAAAATGCTGATATAATACTCGTAATGAACGAAGGAAATATCGTAGAACAGGGGAATCACGAAGAGTTAATGAAGAAAGGTGGATTTTATGCCGATCTTTATAACTCGCAATTTGAATTATAATCGTTATGAAAAATGCATTAATTATACAAAATCCAAATAGTGGAAAAGGAATACCAAAAGAAGTAGTAGAGAAGTTTCGAGCTCGACTAACTTCTTTGGGAATCCAAAACAAATTAGTATTAACAAAAGGTCCACACCACGCAACAGAAATTGTTCACTTAGAAAAAGACTTTGATGTCTTATTCTCATTAGGTGGAGATGGAACATTAAATGAAGTGGTGAATGGAAATCAAAAAAGAAAGAAACCAATGACCATTTGTCCGTTACCAACCGGTAGTTGTAATGATGTTGCAAAGATGTTAGGGTATGAATCCGATTTACTAGATAATTTAGAATTAGCATTAGATGGAGAAGTAAGACCAATTGATATTGGATCCATTAATGGAGAAGCCTTTACCTATGTAGTCGGTATGGGAAAATTTATGCATATTCCTTATGCAACAAGTAGAGAAAAGAAAAAGAAAATCGGATATCTTGCTTATCTAAAAGAATGAATCAAAGAATTCTTTGATACAACCAAAACTTATAAAAGTATTATTATGTTAGATGGAAAAAAGATATCAGGAGATTATTCCTTAATTCTAATATCGAATTCGAATCATATTGCAGGTATCTCAAATGTCTACAAAGATATGAAAGTTGATGATGAGAAATTCGAAGTATTATTATGCAAAGCAAAGAATAAAAGTAGTCTAGTAAATAGTTTTATTGATTTCTATATTGGAAACAAACCAAAACAAATTGAAACGTATCAAGCAAAAGATATCAAAGTAATATTAAAAGAAAAGCCAGAGAAAAATTGGTGTATCGATGGAGAAAAATTAGAAGAGAACGTATATTGCTATCACATTGAAGCAAAGAATAAGATGAATTTTTTAGTACCCAAAAATACAAATTCAAAAATATTTGTTCATAGAATCTAGCAGGTTCTCTTTTTTATGTTATAATAAGAATGGTGGTAGAATGAAAAAGATTTATTTAATTCTTACCTACACTGGTACCATGTTATCGAGAATCATTCGTTTAACTACAAACGATGAATTCGCACATGTATCAATCGCTCTAGATCAAGAGTTAAAAGAGATGTATTCTTTTGGAAGACTCAATCCATACAATCCCTTCTTCGGAGGTTTTGTACAAGAAAGTCCTGATTATGGAACATTCAAAAGGTTTGAGAACACTACAAAAACAAATATCTATTCTTTAGAAGTAACCGACTATCAATATAAGAAGTTACGTAAGAAGATTAAAGCAATCAGTGAAGTAAAAGAAAAATATCGCTTTAATCGTCTTGGACTAGCTCTTGCCAAATTCCGTTTTAAATGGAAGAGAGAAGAACGATTCTATTGTGCAGAATTCGTAAAGCACGTAATGGATGAATCCGATATCAAGACCAATTTACCAGAAGTAGTAAAACCAGAAGATTTTAAATATTTAAAAAATACAACATTAGATTATCGAGGAATGTTAAGAGACTATACAAAGTCATTAAAAGGAGTAAAATATGAGTAAGAAAAGTTTAAAATGTGAATATTGTAGTACCCTAATAAAAGAAACAGATTTAAAATGCCCTAACTGTGGAGCAAATTGCAGTAAAGTAATTGAAAAA
>JAFUFG010000196.1 GCA_017470045.1 Bacilli bacterium
CGATGTACATATCTTTTAGTCCATTCTCATCTAGAATTTTTCTAGCTGCTTCAAATCCTGATATTCCTCTTCTATTATTGACTCTTTTATATTTATTATAAGAACTATTAATATATCCTTGAGCTCCTAAAGTAATTAATAAGGATATTGCCATTAGCCCATAAGTGATTACATAATAATCCATATTCTTCACCAACTTTCTACTTTTATATTATATCATATTATTCCTAAATGTTCTAGGAGTGTCTTTAAGCCTATTCCGATTAATATTAGTCCTCCTGCTATATTTGCTATTCTTTCTAGTTTTTGTCCTACTTTTTTTCCTAGTAGTACTCCTACCATACAAATTACAAAAGTAATTAAACCAATTACCGTAATGGTTGGGAGTATTTCTACTTCTTCAAATGCAAAAGTTATTCCTACTACTAAAGCATCAATCGAAGTAGCTATTGCTAATACTAGTAATGTTTTCCAATCTATTTTTTCATCATACTTTTCTGGTTCTTCTTTTATCATGCTATATCCAATAATACTTAAACTAATAAAAGCAATCCAGTGATCTATTGCTTCAATATAATCTTTGATTAAAATACCAAAATAATATCCAATTAATGGCATTATCGCTTGAAATAGTCCAAAATAAATTGCTATTTTTATGGCTTTTGGAATAATATTTTTCTTTATTGTTAGACCTTTACAAATAGATACTGCAAAGGCATCCATTGCAAGGGATATTCCAATCATTATGATCTGTATCATATTTATTCTTCCTTCCGGTTAAAAAAGACTCTTTTCGAGTCTTACTTCATTTCTTCTCTTAAACGATATGCTTTTAATACATTCTTTCCAAGACAAGCTACTGTCATTTGACCTACTCCTCCTGGAACTGGAGTAATATAACTTACTTTGTCTTTTACTCCATCAAAATCGACATCTCCGTATAGTTTATCTTCTACACGGTTGATTCCAACATCAATAATTACAGATCCTTCTTTTACCATATCTTCTGTAATTAAACCTTTCTTTCCTACTGCTGCTACTAAGATATCTGCTTGTTTGGTAACTTCTTTTAAGTTTTGAGTTTTGGAATGTGCAATGGTTACTGTTGCATTATGATTTAACATCATAGAAGCTAGTGGTTTTCCTACTAAATCGCTTCTTCCTACAATCACAACGTTTTTTCCTTCTACTGGAATCTTATAGTACTCTAATATTTCCATAATTCCTTTTGGAGTACATGGCTCTAAACAATCTACATTATGAGTTAGTTTTCCAGAATTGATATCACTTAGTCCATCTACATCTTTTTTACTATCAATTAGATTTTGAATCTTCTTACTATCTAAATGTTTTGGTAGAGGCATTTGTACTAAAATACCATCTACACTATTATCTTTATTTCTCTTTTTGATTTCTCGTTCTATTTTTTCTTGGGTTACATTCTCTTTTAGTTTTAAGTGTTCATATTGGAATCCTACTGCACTTGCCATTTTTTCTTTTTGACCAACGTATACTTTACTTGCAGGGTCTTCTCCTACTTGAATTACTACTAATCCTGGCTTACGTTCTAATTTTTCTACTTCTTGTTTTAGTTCTTCTAGTATTTGTTTTTTGACTACTTTTCCATCTAATAATTCCATATTTTTCTCCTTATCTAGACCATTATATCATAATCTTTGTTTTCGCAAATATTTTCTTTTACTTTCTTTATCTTATGTTATAATGTTTATTGTAAGAAGGTGTTGAATATGAAGAAAACAAAGAAAAAACTTAAAACGAAAAGTAAAATGTTACTTGTTATGGGATGTGCCCTTGTTATTATTATTCTTGTTTTAACGATTGGCTTCCAAGTAAAGAATTATACAGATGACCGTCCATACTACTTCGGAGTTACGGATGACATTTCTATTCGTTACGCTTATTCGATTGGAGTTCCTACTGTTGATGTAAAAAATTCTCAAACAGATTATATGGATGTTCTTACTATTCCATTGGAAGGAAAAGATTTAAAAAATGTAAAAAAACTTTTAAAAACTTATTCTTTCCATTTAGATAAGAGTCGTGAAACGGTTGGTGTTGCTGGAGAATACGAACTAATTATTGGAGAAGAAAAACTTTATCTTGATCAAGAAATTGCTCTATATACCAAAAATGATAAAGATTATTATTTAATTGATGTTACTACTGAGCTTTATGATCTTGTTTCTGATATTACCTGGAATGTACTTGAAAAGAATTTTAAAGTATTAAATGCTACCGATATTACAGTTACTGGCAGAGAACGTAATACTACTTTTACGGATAAGGAACGTGTTACTACGTTATGTAATCTATTCCGTTTTCATGAATTTAAGTCTTACGATGATCAAATTTCAGATCCTGTTTATACCTTAGATTTCCACAATGGTACTATTCTTACTGTTCATGAAGGAAATATTGGAACAATTCAAAAAGATGGAGTTAAAAAATATATCATTTTCTACACGGATCCTCGTGAGGATGTTCGAAATTTATTCGAAGCAAAGGTTGAAGAAGATGATGAAGCTTTAATGAAAGCTATGTATGGTGATTAAAAGATTACCTTTATATTACGAATATCTTTAAAACAAAAGATTCTATGGTTTATAATTATCTTTCCTTGTTGGAGAGATAATTTTTTTATTTGAATCATTTCTTTTCGATAACAGTTTTCGTCATAATACATAATTTCTATTTTTTCATTTTCTTTTAAAGAGCAAATAATATCATTGATTCTCTTTGATTCTTCCTCTTCTAGTTCTACTTTTTGTTCTAAGACCTTTTCCTTTTCTCGTAGTGCTTCTTGGAAGCCTTTTAAGGCATCGAAAGGGAGAAACTGTTTTGCTCTATCCAATCTTGTTTCATTCTGCATTGTGTCCTCCTATTAATTTATTTCTTTTAATTCCAGTTGCCTTTTCTTCTAAACTAACTCCTCGAAAGATATAATTTTTTCCATACTTATCCTTAATATTATTAATTGTGTTTCCAATTACTTGATCGTCTTCTCTTTTTTCGAATAAATTTAATTGGGTACTTTCTATCTCTGTTAAGCCACCTAAAGAAATTCCTAGTCTTCTTATTTTTTCTTGTTTTTGGATATGAGAATTATATTCTTTCAATGTGATTTTTAATAATTCTTGGAAGTTATTGGTTGGTTCTTTTAATCGCTTGGATATGGATAATGGCTTTATAAAGTCTTTCGAATACCCAACATAGATTCCTATATGAGATGCATATTTATTTATTTTTGTTAATTCTAAAAATACAATATCTAACATTTCAATCAGTACTTTTCTAGCATCTTCGTATTTATAGTCTGTGAATAATATTTGGCTATTGCTGATTGATTTTTGTCTTGGCCGATAAGCTTTAATCTGTTCGATTGTAGTTGGTTCTAAGCCCTTTGAATGATCAATCATTAATCTAGCGTTTATTCCAAATTCTTTAAATAGCATTCTCTCATCAGCAATCGATAACTCATACATATTATGAATTCCTAAATGATTTAAGTGTCTTTCTAAATTTGGGCCAATTTGCCAAAAATCACTTAATGGCTCATAAAACCATAGTCTTTCTTTATAGCTTGTCTCATCTAATTCTCCTATAAAGTCTGGTGCGTGTTTGGCAATAATATCTAAAGCAACTTTAGCAAGATAAAGATTCGTACCAATTCCTGCTGTTGCTCGAATTCCAAATGTATTATAAATATCTTCCATAATGGTAATTGCAAGTTCTCTTGGGGTTTTATGATACATTCTTTGATAGGTTGTGATATCCATGAATGCTTCATCTATTGAATAGACATGAATATCTTCTTTGGCAAAATACTTTAAATAAATTTCATAAATGCTAGCGGAATATTCAATATACTTCTTCATTCTAGGAACTGCAGTTATATAGTCAACATTTTCTGGTATTTCAAAAATGCGACAACGATTCCGAATTCCTAACGACTTTAAATGAGGTGTAATTGCTAGGCAGATTGCTCCTTTTCCACGAGATGGATCTGCTACTACTAAATTACTATCCATTGGTTCTAAACCGCGTTCTACGCATTCTACAGATGCAAAGAAACTTTTTAAATCAATACATAAATATACCCTGTTCATTCCCATCACCAAAAATATTATATCACGAACACTTGTTCTATTCTAGGGGTAAAAATAAAAAAATATAGTCTTGTGATTTCCTATATTTTTTCTACGATTTTGTATTCTTCTATTTCTAATTTATCTTTTAATACATCTATCGATTTTGTTCGAATTATTGTTTCTTTCTCTTCTTTAGTTAGATGCTTAATTGCATATTCTAATTATGAAGCAAGATAACGTGTTGATGATTCGAATAGAATTTCTACTCCAATGACGGAATGATTATGCGTATATTTGGCGCCTAATTTTCCTTTTTCTTGATGTTCTCTTAACCTTCTATCCATATCCGTTGTAATTCCTGTATATAGACTATTATCCTCACATCTTACGATATACGTATAATAATTATTCAACGATAGGTACCTCACTAGAAGATAATAAGAATTTTTTCATTTCTTTACTATCGATTCCGTATTTTGGTTTTTTATATTCATAAATATGAAGACAATCTAAAGATTCTTGATCTAATGGATTAAACTTTTCTGTTAATCTTACATGTTTTGTCATTTGATCGGTAATTAAATCACTGATTGTATCATATTCGTGAATTCCAATATTTCCTTTATCACAATTTTCCATCCACTTCCATTTATCATTTTCTTTATAAGCTAGATAAGCGTGTGTTGGATAAGAATTTGGTTTATCTACTAGAAATGTAATGTATAATGTCTTACACTCATAATTATGAGAGGTAAACCATTCTCTTTCTAATTCTACTTGGTCAAACAATTGACCATATCCTACTTTTAATGTATTGGCTGGTGAGGATAAATTCCAGTATATTTCATTTGCTAATTCAAGGGCATCTAAATCCGAAGTATCGTATAATTTTTTATTTGTTCCGTATAACCCAAACTTGATATTCTCTTCCATGAATGATTGTAATTCTTCAGGTGTCGAAATGTGTTTGTACTGATCTTTCAAGTTGCTCATAAACAAATATTAATTTTTTTGTAAGATGTTCCCTTCTTGTAATTTACTCCAATTTATTCTTATACTTCTACTCTTCTTCATACTCTACTACCCTTTCCTTTTTGATTATACAATAAACTCTATTTTTAATAAAGTTAATTTTTAAAATAATCGTTCTTATTCTTCCAAGACGTCATAAAACGCCATGCTGCTCTTCTATTCGTTAACCAAACAAACTTTGCATTGTTTTTGGTGTTATAGATTATTCTTGGAACTATATAGGCTGCTATTGTTTCTGGTCTATCTCCTAGGATATTATAAACCTTCTTTGTTTTTTCATCTAATTCAATATGTTCTCCATCTCCTAAAGAGGTATGAATAAAGTTTGTAATCATAATTCCTGGAGTAATCTTTCCCACTAAGACTTTTGTATTACACTTTTCTGCTTCATATGCTAATGCTTCTGTAAAATATGTTACAGCACGTTTTGCAGTACCATATACTGATAATCCTAGAATAGTAGCATCATTACTACCATGACCTTCTACATTATAAATTCCACCAAATCCTTGCTTTGTCATTACATTCATTGCTTTTTTTGAACATAAAATTGTTCCTTTTAAGTCAATATCAATCAATCGATTTATTGTTGCTGAATCTAATTCCCAAATTGGTTTGTTTGGCTGATTTACGCCGGCATTATTAATCCATATATCGATTGTAGATGTTTCTTTCAAAACACTTTCAATTAGTCGATCTACATCACTTTCTTTTGTAATGTCTACTTCCACTGGAATAATTTTTCCTTTTCCTTTTATTTGTTCTAGTTCTGATTGTGCAGAAGTTAACGCCTCTTTCGAAATATCACAACATACAACATTGAAATCCGAACTACGAAATAGTTTTAACATTTCGAATCCGAATCCTCTTGCACTACCTGTTATTACTACTGTTTTCATGTACTCACCTTCTTACCCAAATTATAACATAAAAAAACTAGATTCCTAATAGTGAAATCTAGTTTCTTTGTTAACAAGCTTTACTACTGCAAGCAGTTTCTTTTGGTGAAAGACATTTTAATGTACAATTGATTTTTTCTTTCATTTCTTTTTTCATTTCATCCGTTAATTCCATATAAGCATCATCTTGTTTATCCGAAATTCCTGTTGTCAAATCATGAACTTTTCCTGCTACAACAGAGGCAATATTTGGAGCGTAAATTCTTCTTTCTAATGTATCTACTTCTTCTCCGTCTTCTGTTTTTAAAATATATTTACTTAGTTTATCATCGAATTTTCTTAATAGATTATAGTATCCATCTGTTCCTTTTTCTTTGATAACAACATCTTTTTCTTTATTTAATTCTAATTGATCACGAATTTCTAATACATCTACATAATAAATTGTATCAATTTCTAATTCTTTACTCACTTCAAATAAAGTTGGTAAAACACTTCTACACCATGGACATTTTGCAAATCCAAAGTATACTGCAAATGTTTCTCCATTATCCATTTTTTCAACAATTTCTTCTGCTGTTGCATACTTAATTGGATTATCTTTTGAATTTGATAGACTACGAATTTCTTTTCCTGATTCTGATTTTTCTCCATTTAAACTTTCGTATTCTTTTTTGAATTTTACAGAATCACGAGTCATATAGTCCACTGTTTTTCCAATCATAATACCAATTGCCATGATAGCAATGATTGTAATAATAATCTTTTTGTCTTTCATCCTACACCTCTTATAAATACCATAACTTTTCGTTATTTTTTCTTACTTCTTTAATAATACTTCCACCAATGCATTCTTCTTTATCGTAGAAGACACATGCTTGTCCTGGAGTTACTGATTTTACTCCTTGTGGGTATTTTACTAGGATTTCTCCATTTTCTAAATGTTCTAGTTCAACATCTACGTCTGCTTGACGATAACGGAATTTAGCAGTACACTTTGTTACTTTTTCATCCCCTAACCAGTTTATGCTGTCTACGATACAAGAGTCACTGATTAGATAATCGTTGTCTTCTCCTAAACAGATGTATAAAATATTCTTTTCTAAGTCTTTTCCTACTACGAACATTCTTTCTTCCGTACCGCCGATATTAAGTCCTTTTCTTTGACCTATCGTATAATTCATTAATCCAATATGACGACCAATTACTTCTTTGGTATCGATATTTACAACATCTCCAGGTTGGTTTGGAAGATAGTTCTTTAAGAAGTTCGTAAAGTTTCTCTCTCCAATAAAACAGATTCCAGTAGAATCTTTCTTCTTTGCTGTAATTAATCCTTCTTTTTCAGCAATCTTTCTTACTTCTGGTTTTTCAATATCTCCTAATGGGAAAATTACGTTTTGTAATTGTTCCTTACTTACTTCACATAAGAAATACGTTTGATCTTTCTTTTGATCTTTGCTTCTCATTAAGTGCCCATC
>JAFUFG010000197.1 GCA_017470045.1 Bacilli bacterium
AAATCCTTATATTCTTCACTATTTTTAAACTCTTCAATCTGAGAGACATCTACTTCCGTTCCAGTAAGTTCTTCTAATTTATCCTTATTCTCAATAAAATAATCTAAAATACCATCCAAAGAAGATTGATCAAATTCCATATTAGGATCCCCTAAAGCTTCGATCAGCTCACTAGATATCTCATTTAACGTATCGTTAACCTGTTCATCATCCATTAACTCTTCAAAAGCTTTTTGTTCTTCTTCACTTAATCCAATAGAATTTGTAATAGATGGAATAGCTGCTTGTTTAAATACACCTGTAATCAAGTCCTTTTGAATAACTTGTTCAATAGTAATACTAAGCATAAAACCATTAATAAATCCAACTAAAATTAAACTTAATAAAAATACCAATAAACCTCTAAAAAACTTACCCATAAATTATCACCTATTGTCTTCATTATAACAAAAAAGACTTCATAAAAGAAGTCTTAATTCCAAGGAATTATTTTTTATTAACTATTCCTACTATTATTTTGTTAATTTTAAAACTCTACCTTTTGTATCCAATGAAATATTTCTCATTTCATGCAATAAAATATCAGAGTCTAATCGATTGCTTACAAATACTGTTTTTCCATCTTGCAGAGCTGCATCAATATATTCCTTATGCAATAGTTGATCTTCTCCACTAGAAGTATCACAATGTAGTGAAAGACTTGCATCAACTGGAATATAAGCATATTCATCATCATCAATATCATCATAGCTACTAGCAAAATAAATATCTTCTAGTTTTGGCAATGGACGTACATCAGAGCTATCGTCTTGATACAAAGTAACTTCATTTGCTTCTACATTATAATAAGCAACAGCTTTCGCAACTTGATCTTCATCTGTACCTTTTAATAGTAAGATGTGCTCTCCATCTGCAGAACATAAAAAACTCTTATATTGATCTAATTCAAATCCATAACCATCTACTCTAAGAATTGTTTTTACATTGTGTAATAAAACATTATTCTCTTTTGGAAAGTAATATAATTCTCTTTCTAATTGATCTCTATTATTCGCATCTACCATACGAAAATTAACCATACTTAATCACCAGTTCACTATATTAACACAAAACCCCTAAAATATCAATGAAAAAGAATGTTAATACATTCTATTCATAATCATATCGTTTACTGGAAATTGTTGAAAAAAACCTTCCATAAATTCCATATTAGAATCCATCATATCTTGTTCTGACATCTTATTATCTTTCTTATCTTTTCCCTGATAATATTCAAATAGTTCTTTAAATCTAGCATAATGAACAATTTCTCGTTGTCTTAACCATAATAATGGTGCAATAACATCTGGATCATCTGTTAAATCAATTAAATTTTCATAAACAGCTCTTGCCTTCTGTTCCGCAGCCATATCTTCTGATAAATCTGCTAAAGCATCTCCAGTTGTTGCAAAATAAGTAGTTGTAAATGGCATACCATTGGCATCGGTTGGGAATAACGCTTTGGCATGTTCTGCATAATGAGCATCAAGTCCCGCTTCTTTTATTTCCTCTAAAGTAGCATCTTTCATAAGCTGATAAATCATCGTCTCTAACATTTCAACATGACCAAGTTCTTCTGTACCAATATCCGTTAATAATGCTTTTCCTCGATTATCTGGCATTGTGATACGTTGATTTAAATAACGAAGTGCCGCACCTAATTCTCCATTTGAGCCTCCATATTGAGTTACTAAATACTTTGCCATACGCAAATCTTTTTTCTTTATATTAACAGGGTACTGTAAACGTTTTTGATAACTAAACATTACCATTCACCTCCCAAGGGAAAGAGTTTTCTACCCAAGCAAATGGATTAGCTTCCATTGCATCACTACTAGTATTTAATGGACCATAAGTACTTTCATACTTTTCTTCCATTTCTACATACATCTTTCGATAATCATTAAATAAATTAATCATCATACGATCTTCTGGATGAGTATCTAAATAAAGGTTCACCTCATGCATCGCAAAAGCAACTCTAGATAAATCTAAATAAGCTCTTTCTTTCTCACTTCTAGCCTCTAACTTGCGAGGTTTATAATTCTTATATTCATCATATAAATTTTGAAATAAGTTTCCTACATCATAACCTTCCGTAGGTTTAAATAAATAACTACTATTATTTCTCATAGAATAATAATTCATATTATTTCTCCCTTCTCTCTAATCTATGACAAACTACTAATTCGGTATAGTTATTCGCCTATTTTCAAAAAAAGCCTTGATTTTTAAAGAAAAGTATAATAAAATAAAGAAGTCAATTGAAATGGCGCCATTGGTGAAGTGGTTAACACGCTAGTTTGTGGCACTAGTATGCAAGAGTTCGATTCTCTTATGACGCCCCATTTATGTGTAGAATTAGAACACCCTAAAAGTGTTCTTTTTTCGTGCTTTTCTCTAGTAACTAGTATTTATATTATAATTGCTATTTTGAAAGGAGATGAGGCACTATAACGACTAATAGCCTAACATTTCCCAATAACTTAGAATACACACTAAAACGTAAGACTAATAACAATATAGATGTTACTTGTTTTAGTGGCTCTATTATTAATAATGAGGTGTTTAGATAAATGAAGTTAAATAAAATATTATTTTATATAAGTCTTTCTATTTCGATAATAACTTTAATTGTAAGTTACATACTATCTTTTTGTATTATCAAGACCGACATATCAGAGTTTATAACAAATATACTTTTAAATGTATTTGCCGGTACAATTGTTATGATAGCTACATCACTTGTTGATTATTTTATAACAAGAAGACAAACACTTGAAAGAATTATGAGTAACATAAATAAATTAATTAAAGCTTTTTCAAAAATAGAATATTTACCAAACAATGAATACTATTCTTTTAATCAATATTGTGATTTGTATTCATCAGATAAATATACGAAAAAAGAATTACAAAAAATGTATGAAAAGGAAAAAAATGATTATAAAGAAAAAAACAAACAACAAATGGAAAAAATTATGGATACTTATATATTTATTTCTGAAATGGATTTAGATGAACTCTCACAATTATATAGCAGAGATTTTGACTTTCTATTCGATTTTAAAAAGAAAAAGAAATTAAAGATATATCATAATTGTT
>JAFUFG010000198.1 GCA_017470045.1 Bacilli bacterium
GAAAGATTCGTGTTCTTAATTTATTTGCTTATACTGGTGGTGCAACAGTTGCTTGTCTTGCAGCTGGGGCTCATGTTACGCATGTTGATTCTTCTCGTGGTATGGTGGATTGGTGTAAGGAAAATGTTGGTGACTCTGGCTATCAAGGAGAAAATGTTCGTTACATTGTCGATGATGTAGTCAAATTTGTTCAAAGAGAAGCAAGACGAGGAAACACTTATGATGCAATTGTTATGGATCCACCAAGTTATGGTAGAGGAGCTAATGGAGAAGTTTGGGATATTGAAAAAAATCTAAATTATTTAGTAGAAGAATGTATGAAGATTTTAAGTGATAAGCCATTATTCTTTTTAATTAATTCCTATACGACTGGTTTATCTAGTCATGTTTTAGAAAATATTTTAAAACTTACAGTTAATCAAAAATGCAATGGTAAGATTACTTGTGGAGAAGTAGGTTTACCAATTCAAAAAGATGATTTAGTATTACCTTGTGGTATTTATGGAAGATGGGAAAGTAATGAATAAATTAAATGTATTATATGAGGATAATCATATTATTGTAGTAGAAAAGCCAATTAATGTATTGAGTCAGGGAGATGCTACTGGTGATAAAGATTTACTAACAATGGTAAAAGAATATGTCAAAGTAAAATATCACAAACCTGGAAATGTTTATATCGGACTTGTTCATCGATTAGATCGTCCAGTAGGTGGAGTTATGGTGTTTGCGCGTAGTAGTAAAGCAGCTGCAAGGTTAAATAAACAAATTCAAGAACATCAAATGAAGAAAAAGTATATGGCTGTTGTCCATGGAAATATTATGGATAAGGGTACTTTTAAGGATAAGTTAGAAAAACAAGAAAATGGAAATACGATTCTTTCTTGGGATGGAAAGGATGCAGAATTGAGTTTTGTAAAACTTGGTTATGATGAGAAGAGTAATACTAGTTTGGTTTCTATTGATTTAAAAACTGGTAGACATCATCAGATTCGTGTTCAATTTGCCTCTCGTGGATACTCTTTATGTGGGGATCAACGTTATGGAAGAGTGGATCATACACAGCTTGCGTTATTCGCTTATCAGCTCTCCTTTACACATCCTGTGACAAAAGAAGTGATGACTTTTGAGGTAAAACCTCCGAAGGAAGGTCACTGGTTAAATTTTTCTATGTAAAGTTTATAAGATTATGAAAAATGTTTGCAATTCAAACATTTTTTTGTTATTATTAATATAGATTAAAAGTAAAGAATAGAGGGATTATTATGAGTTTTGAATTCAGTTGGTTTTTAACTTTACCTGGAATGTTTATAACTGGTGGTGTTATTTTACTACTAGTTGCATTGATTATTTTAATAGTAACAAATAAAAAATCTAAGAAAGAGCAAAATCCTTTAACAGCTCAACCAGTAGCCGCACCTGGAACCGATCCAAATGCTGCTGTTGTACCTGCAGTTGATCCTAATGCTGCAGCTGTTCCTGGAGTTGCTCCAGTTGTTGATCCTGCTGCTGTAGCACCTGTAGCTCCTGCTGTTGATCCAATGGCTGCACCTGTTGCACCTATTGCTGATCCAACTGCTGTTGCTCCTGTTGCACCTGCTGTTGATCCAATGGCTGCACCTGTAGCTCCTGCTGCACCTGAGGTAGCACCAGTATCTACAGAACCACAAATGGTTGATCCTGCTGCTGTTATGGCTGCAACTGCTAATACGGATTTATCTCCTGCAGTTCCAACTGTAGCTGCACCTGATATGGCTACACCTGTAGAGGCTGCTCCTGTAGTAGATCCTGCTACTGTAGCTGCTGCTGCACCTGCTACTCCCGAAGTAGCACCTGTTGCTCCTGTTACAGATCCTGCTGCACCTGGAACAATCTATGGTGGTGCAAATCCAACTGTACCAACAGTTGATTTAAATCAAAATCAAACACATCAAATATATGGTGGTGCTGATCCATTAGAGAATACTCAAAGTATTGCTCCAATTACACCTGCACCTGTTGCTCCAGCAGCTCCTGAAGTTGCACCTGTTGCTCCTGCAGTTCAACCTGCAACAGTAGCATCTGTTGCTCCAGCTGTAGCACCTGTTGCTCCTGCTGTTGCACCTGTAGCTCCTGCTGCACCTGCAGTACAACCTGCACCTGTTGCTCCAGTAGCACCTGCAGTAGCTCCTGTACCTGGAGTTGCACCAGTACAACAATAATATTAAAAAGCGAAAGCTTTTTTTCTTTATTAGGTGATTAGCGTATGAAAAAAGTTTTAAAAAGGGTCGAAATAGTCTTAATTATCATTAGTGTATTTGCATTTATTAATGGACTACTTATATTACTTTTCTATTCTCATGTTAATTCCGATAATATTATTACTTTTTCCAAATTAAGTTTTGTTCCTGCATCGAATAATTATTTTTCTCCGAATATCAGAAAGAATGACCTTGCATTAATAGAAGAGAAAGATTTGAGCGATTATCACATTAATAATATTATTGCTTATTATACATCGGATTTTAGTGGTAATATTGTAGTAACCATTGGTAAGATTATGGATGGTTATGCTAATGCAGAAGGAACAAGTTATATCTTTATGGTACAATCGGATAAAGATTCTACTACTACCATTGATGGAGATGATGTCATTGGTAAGTGGGAAGGAAATCGCATTCGTAATGGAAGTAAGATTACAAAATTTATTTTTTCTAGAATTGGTTTTATTGTAATTTGTGTTTTTCCATTGGTAATCATATTTGGATTTGAGTTTGCCTTATTAATAAAAGATTATTTGAATCGTAAGCGATAAGAAATTATCGCTTTTTTTGTAAAATTTTTGTCTTTGAAGAATTTCTTTCTTTGACTATGTTATAATGAGATTAGGTGATGAATCATGAAGAAAGTATCTATTTTGTCGTTACACCTAGGGTATGGTGGAATTGAAAAGAGTATTGTAGCACTTGCAAATTTACTTGCAAAAGATTATGAAGTAGAAATTGCATGTACTTATCACTTGTATGATAAGCCGGCTTTTAATATGGATAAACATGTAAGAGTTGTTTATTTAACAGATCATGTTGCTCCAAATAAAGATGATTTTAAAAATGCTGTAAAAAAGAAAAATCCTATTCGTATTTTAAGTGAAGGATTTAAAAGTATTGGAATTTTGAGATTACGTAAAAATACAATGAAGAAGTATATTCAACATTGTAATGCAGATATTATTATTAGTACTCGTGATATTTTTGATAATTGGTTAGGAAAGTATGCTCCTAAAGGTGTATTAAAGATTGGTTGGGAGCATAATCATTTCCATGGAAACTTTAAATATGCGAATAAGTTAACTCGATATGCTTCTAAATTAGATTTTTTTGTATTAGTATCGAATGAATTAAAAGAGTATTATTCTTCGGAACTTAAGGGTACGAATTGTAAATGCGTATATATTCCTAATATTATTGATAAGTTACCAAAGTATCCATCTCACTTAAATAAAAAGAGACTTGTTAGTGTAGGTAGACTTAGTGAAGAAAAAGGATTTATGGATTTGCTTCATGTATATCAAGGCTTAACAAATCTTTATCCTGATTGGAAATTAGATATTATTGGAGATGGGGCTGAAAGACCGAAATTAGAAGAATATATTCAAGAGAATAAACTTTCGAAGAATGTAACGTTACACGGATTTCGAAATAAAGATTATATCGATGAAATATTACATTCTAGTTCGATATATTTAATGACTTCTTTTACGGAATCATTTGGAATTGTTCTTATAGAGGCGATGAGTCATGGAATACCTTGTATTGCTTATGATTCTGCGGAAGGTGCAAGAGAGATAATTCGTAATGGAGAAAACGGATATTTGGTTGCAAATCGAAATAAAGATGAATATATTCACAAGATTGTGGAATTAATTGAGAATAAAGAATTACGAGATAAAATGGGGAAAGTTGCTTATGATAGTGTTCTTCCTTATACTGGGGAAGAAGTTATCAAATTATGGCATGAAATCTTAAAAGGATAGTGATTCTATGAAAAAAAGTGTCATGTTTATTGCTAGTACTGGTGGTCATTTAAATGAACTTTTACAATTACGTAAAATGTTTGATCATTATGATTATCATTTGGTTACCGAACATACAAAATCAAATTTATATTTAAAGAAAGAATTTGGTAAAAAGATTAGTTATTTAATTTATGGAACAAAGCATCATATGCTTACTTATCCATTTAAATTACTATGCAATTGTTTTATTAGTTTGTTTTACTATTTGAAATATCATCCAGATTATATCATTACAACTGGTGTTCATACAGCTGGACCAATGTGTTGTATTGGAAAGATTTTTGGTAGTAGAGTTATTTATATTGAAACTTTTGCGAATATGGTTACTAAGACATCTACTGGTAAACTTTTATATCCCATTAGTGATAAGTTTATTGTTCAGTGGGAGAGTATGAAAAAACTTTATCCAAATGCAGAGTTTGGGGGGTGGATTTTCTAATGATCTTAGTTGTATTAGGTACGCAAGATAAAGAATTTCCTAGACTTTTAGAAGCGGTAGAGAGTTGTATTGAGGATGGAACAATTAAAGATAAAGTTGTTGTTCAAGCTGGGCAAACAAAATATGAATCGAAGAATATGGAAATCTTTGATTTATTACCAGCTCCTGAATTTGAGAAACTTATGGATGAAGCAGATGTTATTATTACTCATGGTGGTGCTGGAACTATTCTTAGTGCAATAAAAAAAGGAAAACGTGTTATTGCGGCTGCAAGACTTGAAAAATATAAAGAACATCATAACGATCATCAAAAACAGATAATAGGTGAGTTTGCCGATAAAGGTTATATTCTAGAATTAAAAGATTTTCATAAATTAGATGTAATGCTTAAGAAAGCAAAAACATTTAAGCCTAAGAAGTTTGAAAGTAATACGGATAATATGATTTCTTTGATTGAAGATTATATCAAGGAAGATAACCATACCTCTTGGTATCATAAATATCAATCTGTATTTTGGTATATCCTTTTTGGAGTGCTTGCTTATTTCTTATATCAAGTTGGGATTTATCAATTAAGTTATCTTGATAGTATAAGTATCAATCTAAAATTAGTTTGTGGAAGTATCTTATTATTAATTCTATATTTTCCTATGAAGTATATTTGTTTTTCTTATAAAGCGAATAATGTTTCGGAATTATGTTTCCGATTTGTCTTATACTTTTTGTTTAATTTAGGAATTTTTGTATTATGTACTTTTTTACCACAATATTTGAGTGCAATTGTATTTTTAATAGGAAGTTATCTATTTAATCGTTATTTAATTTTTTCGATGAAATAGGAGGAAAATATTTGTATTTATCTATACAAATATTTTTTTTTTCGTTATAATTTATTATAGGGTGTATAAGATATGGATATAAAGAAGAATCGAAATTTAGCTTTTATATTAATGGGTATTGGAAGTGTTATGATCTTTTCTGGATTTGTTTCTTCCTTTATCATTGGTTTAAATAATGATCGAGCAGTAGTACGTGCTCGTATGATAGATGTTAATAATACGTTTGAAGAGTTTAGTACACAAGTTAGTATTTATGAAGAACAAAGAGATTTACTTTATGAAACAACATTAAGTAGTTTTTATTACGATAAAATGTATGCAGAAGATAAAGCTGTTAAAAATAAATTAACAAATCATGAAGCAATTGTAGATGCCATTGGAAAAAAGACTACTTTATTAGATGAATTATGTGGAGAAGTTTATTATCCTGACGGTAATGTTAATTCAAAGTGTGTGAATTATAAATCTATTTATGAACAAGTTGTAAATTATTTTGTAACGGATATTAATTACTATAATAAAAATATTGATTCTTATAATACTTATATAAGTGGAAAAGGTTCTAATCAAGTATTAAAAAAATATATAACAAAGAAAAAATTTATTGACTATAATAAAGATAAGAAATTTGATGGGCGCGAGGATTAATTATGTTCAAGAAAAAAGAGAAGAAGAAGTGGTCCATTAAAAAGAAAATAGGGGTTTGTTTCATTAGTTTCTTTAGTGTATGCCTATTTGCTTTTTTATTTCTTTTTTATGGTCCATGGAATGGGTTTCGTAATTTTTGGATTACTAGTGCGATGACTACGATGTCTCATCAATATTTGGCTACGTGGTTCTATTCCGATAGTACAATTCAAAAAGTTTTAGCTTCAAACTCTATTACAGAGGTTGATGAAGTCAGTGATATGGATGCGATTAAATTTCGTAAGTATACAACTTCTATTTATAAGAATGAATACGATAAAGAGGTTCTTACAAAAGATCCTGGAAATGATTTATACAAAGTTATTAATGTTAGTGGAAATGGCTATAAAGGATATTTAGTTGCGATTTATGATCCATCTCGAATTCATATAGCAACTACTGCTTATCTTAATGTTCGTGGAGAATCTATTCTTACGGTAAGTGCAAGAGAAAATGCAATTATTGCGATGAATGGTGGCGGATTCTATGATCCGAATTGGAATGGAAATGGGGCCACACCTCATGGTACAGTTATTCAAGGTGGAAAGATCGTTAGTACTTATACAAGAGCGAATGTCGGTGGTGGATTTATTGGATTTACAAATGAAAATAAATTACTTTTAGGTCATATGAGTGCACAAGAAGCTCTTGCTCAGGGAATGAGAGATGCGGTAGAATTTGGTCCTTACTTAATTATTAATGGAAAAAGAAGCTTTGTTCGTGGTAATGGTGGATGGGGCATTGCTCCTAGAACTGCAATTGGTCAACGACAAGATGGAATTGTTTTGTTTTTAGTCATTAATGGTAGACTTGCTTCTAGTATTGGGGCGGATATGATTGACTTATGTGACGTAATGGAAAATTATGGAGCATACAATGCGGCTAACTTGGATGGTGGAAGTTCTTCTGAGTTAGTAATCAATCAACAAATTGTTAATACGCCAGTTGCAGGTGGTAGTAACGGATTAAGAGATATGCCAACCTTCTGGGTTGTAAAATAATATAGTAAAAAATGAAATCTTGTGATAATATAATACTTATCAATTTGAGGTGATTTATATGTATATCGGTCTTGTAGAAACATGTAGTGATTATGCACTTGCGAATATTTTAGAAATTGTACAAAATATTATGACAATATTCCAAATTGTTGTACCGATTGTGTCTATTGTTGCATTAATTAAATTATTAATTTTGAAGATGTCAGATCCTGAGAATAAGAAATTAGCTCATGGATTCCGTAATTGGATTGTTCTTTTACTTACCTTCTTCTTATTACCGGTTATTATTGACGCAGTTATGGGAGCTGCTGCAACTGCTAATGATAAAGAGGGCGAGTTTACTTTTGCATCTTGCTGGAATTATGCTAGATATGGTAAAACACCACCTAGAACAACTGGTACTTATATTAAGCCGGATGAAGAAAGCGGCAGAACAAAAGTTATCGAATAAAGAAAGAAAAATTCTTTCTTTTTTTGTTTTACAAAAACTTTTCAATTCTTCTAAAAAAAAACTATCTTACCTTGAAAGATAGTGCTCTGTTTGTTATAATTTTCTTTAGGATGGAGTACTTGCTTATGAAGAAAATGAAAAAGAATAATGAAGCGAAAGCTTTAAAAAAAGGGAAAAAGAAGAAGAAATTAATTCCTTATAGTAATGTAGAGTTTTTTTATAATGTAATGAGTATACTAATTGTTATGGGAATTGGTATTTATTTTGGTGGAAGAAGTTTCTATTATTATAGTAAGCTTAATTCAAATTTTGCAGCAGCTGCTTCTACTTTGAATGGGACAATTATTAATACTACTTATGTTGTAACGGATGGAGATGGATTACATCAAGATACGGATGGATACTATTACAAAGGAAATATTGAGAATAATTATGTAAAATATGGTAATCGTTATTTCCGTATTATTCGTATTAATAATGATGGTAGTGTTAAAGTTATTACGGATGATATTGTTACGGAATTCATGTGGGGTGAGGCTGCGGATTATCAAAAGTCTAATTTACAAGGATGGCTTAATAAAACTATTGATGATAATCTAACTGGTATCTATTATGATACTTTACCCTATCCGAATGATTTCTTAGTTAAAACGGATTATAATGTTCCTACTTTTGATGGAAGTAGTGTAGTAAATGGAAAAGATACTTATAGTGATTATGTTACTACATTAAGTGTTAAAGATTATTCGAATGCGAATGGTAAGAATAGTTTCTTAAATATTAAGAAGTATTTCTGGATTTTAGGTACGGATAAAGATAATCAAAATTTATATGTTGATGAGAATGGTGCTTTACTTCCAGGAAATTTATATGAATCTTATGGAGTAAGAGCTGTTATTACGTTAAAACCTGATTCTGTTATTGCTAGTGGAAATGGTACAAAACAAGATCCTTATACGATTGATCAAGGGGATAAAACAAATTATGTAGATAGTTATATCAAACTTGGTAATGATGTATGGAAGGTTTACTCTCAATATGGAAAAGAAATTAAAGCAGTTCATTTAAATTATGTTGGAGAAGATCAAAATAGAGTATATAGTGATAGTACTAGTTTCTTTGATATTGATGATGATGAGAATATTGCTTGGTATTTGAATCGTATTTTAGGGCCAGGGTTACCATATTATAATCAATTACAAGAGTTTGCTACATTTACTGGAGAAGTAAGTGGAGATACGTCTTTGGATTATAAGAACAATTATAAAAACTTTACAATGGCTAAAATTGGATTATTAAATCTATTTGATTATCATAATATCGATTTAGATGATTACTATTTATGTAATACGACTTCGTCTGTTGGTAGTTTGGTAGATATTTATCATAATTATGGATTATTAGAAGAAGCAAATGTTGAAGATGTTAAGAAGATAGTAGTTACTACTTCTATCTCTAGCGATATATTAAAAGTGGGAGATGGAACTTTATCCAATCCTTATCGTATGGGGTGATTAATTCATGAGAAAAAAGAAAACAAAAGAAGAAGTAACGGAACCAGTTATTGTAGGAAATCCTGATAAAGAACCTGAGAAAAAGAAAAAAACTCGTAAGAAAATTAAAATTAAGGTTAAAGTTGAAAAGGATCCAGTTACTGGAGAAGTTGTGAAGAAACGTCGTGGACGTAAGAAGAAAGTAGAAGAAAAACAATTACGTGATGATATTGTAGTTGTAGAAGATAATCGTAAATTAAAGAAATTTCATATTCATTCTTTTACGATTGGTGTAACATTGATGAATATTATTGTTATTGCTGGACTTGTTATGATTAACTTAGAAAGTTTCCGTACTTTCTGGGTTACTTCTGCAATGACTACAATGACTCATAAGTTTTGGGCTTATACTTTATATAGTGAAAAGACTATTACAAAGATTATGAGTGAGAACTATATTGAGATTAATACCGATGGTGTTAATTTGGATGATATCGTTATTGGAGATACTAGTGCTAAGACTCATTATGCTAGTAAGTATGAAAAAGAACTTTATACCAGAGATGAGGGAAATGAAGTTTATAAAATTATTCGTTTAGATGAAGGTAAGTATAAAGGTTATTTAACGGTTGTTTATGATCCTTCTGATGTAGAATTAGCGGTTTCTTCAAAACTTGGTAGAATGGGTGAAAACGTTGCCACTTTATGTAAAAATAATGGTGGATTAGTTGGTATTAATGCTGGTGGTTTTGAAGACCTAGATGGTTGGGGTAATGGTTCTGTACCATTAGGTGCAATCATTAAAAATGGTGAACTTGTCTGGAACCATCCAGGAGGAAGTGGAACCTTAATCGGATTTACGAAAGAACATAAATTAGTTATGACTCCTGAAACTCCAGAAGAAGCAATTGCTCATGGTATGAAAGATGCTATTGAGTTTGGTCCAAACTTAATTGTTAATGGTAAAGTTTCTAAGATCCATGGTGATGGTGGATGGGGTACTGCTCCTCGTAGTGTTATTGCACAAAGAAGAGATGGTATTGTTCTATTATTACTTATCGAAGGACGTATCCCTGGTTATGCATTAGGTGCTACGATGAATGATGTTATTGAAGTATTATTACGTTATGGTGCTTATAATGCGGCTAACTTAGATGGTGGTGCTTCTACTACTATGGCCGTAAACGGTAAATTATATAATCGTCCTAGTGCTGGTGGAGAATATGGTGGTAGAACGGTTTCTAATGCATGGATTGTAACAAACCATAATGGAAAAACTTGCGTAGGATGTCCATATTAGAATCAAAAATCTATAAGAAAAAACTTATAGATTTTTTTTTGTCTATCGTTTCAAAATATTTCAATTTATTATATAATGGAATTAATAATAGAGGTGAGTAGGTATGCAGATTTTAAATCCATTTCAAGGTAACTATGTAAGTGCTCGAAATGCTAGAGAAGATTTGGACATAGATACCATTTTAGCAGGATGTAATCAAGTAGAAGAACAAGCTAATAATTTA
>JAFUFG010000199.1 GCA_017470045.1 Bacilli bacterium
AGTATCGGTTGTTCTAATCATTTGCCAACATTGTCCGGCAAATAAAACATTATTTTTATCTAGAATTGCTGTCCCATTTGTGTTATTATCCGCATACCAATGATAAATATCTTTAGATGCTGCTTCAGTAAATGAATCTTTATGTTCTCCTGTATATTTTCTCGCAAGTCCTCCATTTTCTGTTTCACATTTTAAAACATTATAGAGTTTATTATCAGTCTGACATACTGGTTTCTTAACAAGAATATTTCCTAAAATAGATAGATTAGTACCTAATACAGAGTACCCTATTCCCATAAACACAAAAAGAAGAAAGATAATCTGAATTGCTACCTTCCGTTTATGATAACGTTGTAAAATAATCCTTCTTTTTGCCATAGAACCACTACCTTACAATAATAATTATAACAGATAACCAATAAATTACAAGAAAAGAATGCTACTGTTAAGAAAACAAATAGCATTCCTTCTCATGATCATTAACTACACCAATTGCTTGTAAATAAGAATAGATAATCGTAGTTCCAACAAATTTCATACCTCTCTTTTTCAAATCATCAGATATTTGATCGGATAATTCATTCGAAACAATAACTTCATTATTCTTATGATAAATTACTTCATAATTCGTAAAGGACCAAATATATTGAGAAAAAGAACCATACTCTTCTTGGATTTTTAAAAACACTTTAGCATTCATGATAGTTGCACTTATCTTTAATCGATTACGAACAATCAAAGGATTATTCATTAACTCTTGAATTTTTTCTTCATCATAACAAGCAATCTTATGATAATCAAACTGATCAAATGCATCTCGAAAAGCATCTCTTTTATTCAAAATACATTCCCAAGATAATCCCGCTTGAAAAGATTCTAAAAGTAACATTTCAAATAAATAAGCATCATCATAAGAGGGCTTACACCACTCATGATCATGATAACTTACATATCTAGGATTATTTAAATTAACCCAAGAACATCTCTTATTCACTTCTTAAAGCCTCCACAGGATCTTTCTTAGAAGCAATCTTAGCAGGAATAAATCCAGCAATTACAGTTAGTAAAATACTAATAATTATTAAGATAATAGCTCCATCTACTGGTAATACCGAAATATTACTAATATCTACCATATTCTTAATAATAATATTAATAGGAATATTTAATAATAAAGTAACAACAATACCAAGAACACCAGCAGCTAATCCTTCAATTAAAGTTTCTGCATTAAATACTCTAGAAATATCTTTCTTACTAGCACCAATTGCTCTTAAAATACCTATCTCTTTCGTTCTTTCAATTACAGAAATATAAGTAATTATAGCAATCATAATACTAGATACTACAAGACTAATTGCAACAAAAGCAATTAAAACACTACTAATTACATTTACTATTGTAGATACACTACTCATCATAATACCAACAACATCAGTATATTCAATCTTTTCGCTTTCCTTTTTTCCCTTATTATAATGATCGATTATTTTAACAATATCATCTTTTGCATCAAAGTCCTTTGGATAAATAGAAATAGTATCCGGATTATCAATTTCAGCAATACCCAACTTACTGATATTCTCTTCATAAGAAGCTGTCATATTTTCAGCATAGCTTTTCATAAAGACCGCCAATTCTTCTTGACTCATATTTTGCATTGCCATCATTTGCTCTGGAGTTAAACTAGACATATCAAAGGTAGAATTTGTAGTGAATTCTCTTCCCGTAAACACGTTAATATCTTTATTAGTTAATTGCTCTTTAGCAATATCCGAATCATTTATACGATTAATCAAATGAGTCATTAAAGATTGTTGATATCCTACAAGCCCATAACTTCTTCCGCTAGAAACAGCTTCATCATTATGTTTAATAATACCTACAATTTCTACCTCTTCTGCATTAGCAAGAACTTGCTTCATGTATTCCTCATCATCACTTTTATTAACCCAAATTCCATTTTCCTTAACAAAATAATCCGTATTTAAAACCAATTTAAACTTTAAACCTACAAATTCACTAGTATCATAAGAATTTTCATCAAAATGAACCTTTTTACCAGTTGTCATATTATTAAATTGCTCTTTTAAATCATCCTGAGATAAAATTCCTAAACTATACAATGTATAATCTGATATTTCATTATTTTCTCCTACTGTTAATACCATTTCATTATAGTTTTCTGGCCATTTACCATCCACTAAATCATATTGTTGCTTATTTAAACTATCATTATTTAGCATCTCAAAAAAAACATCATAATTAGAAAGCATACCACTATATAAACTAGAAACACCACTAGTACCCATACCAATTGTATCTAAAACAGTAGTAGGATTAACACGAGTAATCTTATTCAAATCGTTTTTATATAAATTAAGTGTTACTTTATAACCATATTCAATATCGGTTACATAATCATTTATTTTATTATGCTGATCAATATACTCTCTAAAATTCTTCATATCATTGTGTTTAACTTCTTGACTCATAGTTTCAAACATATCACCCATGATATTAACAGAATGAATCTTATCATCATTATATTCTTTTTCTTCTTGATTACCTGATAAAGTTTGTAACATAGAACTCATATCAACAGAATCTTTTTCAATGATCAAAGGATAAGAACTAAGAGTTTCTTCCTCAGTACGATGAATAAATAAATTAATTCCATGTGACAAAGAAAGAATAAGTGCAATTCCAATAATACCAATAGAACCAGCAAATGCAGTTAAGAAAGTTCTTCCTTTCTTAGTCATTAAATTATTTAAAGATAATCCAAAAGCAGTACGAAAACTCATAGATGTCTTTTTTGATTTTTTCTTTTGCATCTCTAAATCTAATTTTGTATCCATACTTCCATCGTATGGATTGGTATCGTCAATAATCTTACCATCTTGTAATTTTACAATACGAGTAGAATATTCTTCTGCTAATTCAGAGTTATGAGTAACCATGATAACTAGTTTTTCATTAGCAACTTCTTTTAAAATATCCATAACTTGTTTACTAGTAACTGTATCAAGGGCACCAGTAGGTTCATCTGCAAGTAAAATATCTGGATCATTTACTAAAGCTCTTGCAATTGCAACTCTCTGCATTTGACCTCCAGATAACTGAGAAGGCCTCTTATGAATATGGTCTTTTAAGCCAACTTTCTCTAATGCCTTTTTCGCTCTTTTAATTCTTTCTTTTTTAGAAACCCCAGATAAAGTCAAAGCAAGTTCAACATTTGCAAGAATACTTTGATGAGTAATTAAATTATAATTTTGAAAAACAAAACCAACTCGATGATTTCGATAAGTATCCCAGTCTCGTGCACTATACTTTTTAGTACTAGTTTCATTAATTACTAAATCACCAGAATCATAATGATCAAGTCCACCAATAACATTTAATAACGTAGTTTTTCCAGAACCACTAGGTCCTAAAATTGAAGCAAACTCACATTTACGAAAATTAATACTAACAGAATCTAATGCTTTCTGAGTAAAACTTTCTGTCTTATAAGTCTTAGTAATTTTTTTAATTTCTAACATAGAATCATCTCCTAGCATCTACTATATTTTACTATTAATTTGTATTCTAATCAATTCTAAATATGAAAAAAAGTAAAAGAAATTTACTTTTTAAGAAACAGAAACAACATAAGGATTTTCCATACTTCCATCTCCAGAAGAATACTCTATTCCGGGTTTAAGTGAAACTGATGGACGCACACCGTTTAAGTTACCTATGACGTCATCGAACATGAGACCATTGTAATTTACGGCACGACCACGTGCGTTATTAGCAGGGAAATGGAGAGACGAAGCTAGCCAATAATCTTGTCCTGTTTTTCTAGCGTTGTAATTATTTGAAATACGTATCTCTGGACCTGACATTAATCCTACTTTATAAGTTAATTTAGCTTTATTATTAAATACACTAAATTGATCGGATGTATTGGTACAGCTTAAATCATCTGTAGTATACCACCTATACTCTTTAAATTGTAAATAATCTGCTATACTTCCTCCATCTGGATTCCATCCATTTAATGCTAGTATACTTCTATCATTACAATATATAGTATCTTCTATGTAGTCATCAT